>JAUWNN010000070.1 GCA_030612625.1 Caldifarciminota bacterium | reverse complement strand
GGTCTATGTCGCAGCCTTTGTCTCGGCCTTGGTCTTGGTCTATGTCGCAGCGTTTGCCGGGGTCTTTGTCTCTGCCTTTGCACGAGCCTTTGTATCATCCTTTGCCTGAGCCTTTGTCCCGGCCTTTGTCTTTTTCTGTGACTTCTGACCAGCCCCAAGAACCGGGATGGAGCCGCGGAGACACACAGAACAAGGCAAAAGTCAAAGTGCAAAATGATAGAACGGCGCAGGCTCGCAATGACATCGTTCAATCGTCTGCTGTGACCGGGATATGTTCCACAAGAGCGTCTTTTGCGTGAATTCGGTGAGAATAACAAGGCTGTTGACAGGCCGTACGGACTGGCGTAATCTGAATGGCGTTTGTACCAGTTAGAGAAAGAAATGAAGAAGCTGTTCTTTGCCGATTGCCTGCCGCAGGCGGCAGGGGTGATGAGAGTGGTCTTGCCGGTGCTTGTGGTGCTGCTGTTGCTTGTTACGGGCTGCGGCAATAAGCCGCCTTCGGTTCCGATTGTATTGGGAGCTGTCAGGGGCCGGCCCGGAGATTCTCTTTGGTTTTCGGCATTGTCAGTGGACCCGGAAGCGGATTCGATTGCTTACCTTTTTCATTGGGGAGACGGAGGCGAGACTGGATGGAGTGACTGGTATCCGCCAGGTGAGGAGTGGCGAGCGGCCCATGCGTTTGGTGATTCGGGTTTCTACGGTGTTGTCGCCAAGGCAAAGGATGCGGGTCATGAAACGGGCTGGTCAGACAGTTTTCCGGTCGAAGTGCGGGAGTTCGGGCCCTGGACTCCGAGTCGTCCTTCGGGGCGGGATACTGTTCCTTTGGGAGATACGGTTCTTTTTCTGACCAAGGCTAATCATCCGCTGGGAGAGCGGATTGCGATTCAGTTTGACTGGGGCGATACGCTCGGGTGTTGGGGTGGGTTTGCTGAGCCCGGGAGCATTATCAAGGGTTATCACGTGTTCTACAGCGGCGGGATTTTCGAGGTCAAGGCGCGGGCCAAGGACAGTCTTGAGCACTTATCAGGCTGGTCAAAGCCGGAGTCGGTTCTGGTTATTGATACCTTCAGACTGGCGCAGTAATGACCAAGTCCCAACGCCTAGATCCAAAGGCCAAGTCAATTCCGAATTCGGGAATGTCGAGTTCCTGATTGCTGCGTTCGGTATTGGCCGTTCGGATTTCTGCTGGTTTCAGGCTTTACAGTCCTAGGTAACCGGCTAGAATTGCAGCATATAATTCTGAGGAGGTATCGTGAACCGTTTTGGTCTGGCCGTTATTCTGGCGCTGGCACTTGTGCTGGCGGTTCCGGCAAGCGGAGCCGGTCTTCAGGAAGAAACAGAAATGAAAGTGAAGGTGTTCGTCAGGCCAGAGGGCATTGCGGACATCTCACGCCAGGTCCTTGAGTTCTACGAAGTGACACCGGACTACTTCGTAGGTGCGGTAAGCAAGCCGGTGTATGAGGAACTGGTTGCCAAGGGATACCGGATTGAAGTGCTGGTTGCGGACGTGCGGGCCGAGGCGATGAGGTACGACGGGTTCTTCCATACTTATGAGCAGATTCGGGATACCTGGGCCATCATAGCGCAGAACCATTCGAACATCTGTGTGCTGGATACGCTGGGAACTTCATCGAACGGCTACCTGCTGTTGGTGATGAAAGTTTCGGACAACCCGGGCGTGATGGAGCAGGAGCCGAGAATTTGTTTCGACTACACGATTCACGGTAATGAAAACATCTGCACTGAGTTTGCGCACTGGGCGCTCATTCAACTGGTCGAGGGTTACGGTTCCAATCCGGACATCACGCGCTGGGTGGACAACCGGGAAATCTGGCTGCTGCCGATAGTGAATCCGGACGGGCTGGTTTCCCGGTCCCGGCGGAACGGCAATAACGTGGACCTGAACCGGAATTACGGTTATGCCTGGAGTGGTGGTGGGCCGAGTGTTTTCTCTGAGTCCGAAGTCCAGGTGCTGTACCATCTTGGCCGGGACAACCCGATGGCGATGTGGTCCCAGTACCACTCCGGGACCAAGCGGGCGATGTGGCCCTGGGGGTACACACGGCTCGCGACGATGGATTCGGTAATCCACCGGTATGAGATGGTGCGGTACAGCCAGATTACGGGATACCCGTATTGCCAGATAGCCCGCGGCCTGTACCCGGTGAACGGCGGGTCGGTGAGTTGGTACTACGGCGCGACCGGGTCCCAGGGGTACGGAATTGAAGTGTGCAACGGCCAGCCCGGCCCGCCCGGTGATATCGACACCATCTGCCGGGCGAACTGGACAGCGATGAAGGAAATGACCGAGCGCGTAATGTGGGGTATCAGCGGTTCGGTGACCGACTCGATTTCAGGCGCGCCGCTTGTGGGCCTGGTTGCTTTTGACCCGCCGGACTGGATTACCTATTCGGACTCGGTCGGGTACTTCCACAAGAACCTGCACGCCGGGACGTATGACCTGACGGTGTCTGCGAATGGTTACATATCCAAGACTGTCACCGGCGTGGTTGTTCCGGCCGACACATTCGTGTTCGTGAATGTTCCGCTGGTGCCGGATTCGACCGAGCCACTGTGCGCGTTGCGGAATATCACCTGCCAGATAAGCAACTCCAATGCCACGAGTGCCTGGTGGGGTCTGGGCAAACGGGACGGCCGGCGGTTCTCGCTCGAGAAAGGCGGCTGGGCCAGCTATGATATGGGGAAAAGAACTCCGATAATCAACGGTCCGGGTAATGACTTCTTTGTTGTTGAGGACGATGGAGACCCGGAGGGGTACAATGCCTATGTTTCCAATGACTGGAACGGGCCGTGGCATAATGTCGGGTCCGGGACCGGGACACAGGGGTATGACCTTGCCGCGGCCGGGCAGAGCGTTGCCCGATATGTCAGGATAGTCGACGACAATGCCGGGAGTGGAGGATTCGACCTGGATGCGATTGAGGCGGTGGTCATTATTGCGCCGGCGGTCGTGTACCAGTCGCAGACAGTGATTGACTCACCGCCCGGCGGAAACGCTGACGGCAAGCTGGACCCGGGTGAGTACGCGGACCTGGTGGTGACGCTGAAAAACATCGGCCGGGCCGGGGTGAGCGGGGTGACCGCGAAACTGCGCACCGGGGACAGTCATGTCTCGGTGACCGATTCAGCCGGGACGTTCGGGGACATTGGGCCGGATTCGGTGCGGTCGAACAACGCGGACCGCTTCGTGGTTGCGGCCGATGCCGGGACTCCGCGCGAGCATGTCGCCCAGATGATGCTCCATCTTGCCGGGACCGACTTTGAGGACAGCGTCGCGTTTACTATCATGGTCGGGGCGCTGCGAACTATTGACCCGATTCCGGACGGACCTCGGCAGCCGCCGCTGTACTGGGCTTATGATGATGTCGATACGACATATCCGCAACATCCAGAGTTTGACTGGGTGGAAATCAGTAGTTCAGGCACAAGGCTTGATTTCCCGCAGAACGATGATGTTCTGGTGGTCAACCTGGGGTCGGGGTTCGGCCCGTTGAAGTACTATGGCCAGCGGTACACCCAGGTTTCGGTCAGTGCGGACGGGTGGATTGCCGCGGGCAACTACACCCAGACTAACTACTCCAACACGTCGCTGCCCAGTGCTTCGGCACCGCCCGCGGTTGTCGCCCTGAACTGGGATGATTTGTACCCGGGATACGGCAGTCAGGGATATGTCTATTATTACCACGACGCCCCGAATCACCGGTTTATCATTGAATATGATAGCGTCTGCTACTACGACCAGCGCTCGATTCGCGACAAGTATGAACTGATTATTTATGACACGACGCTGGCCGCACCTTCGGGCGACAACGTGCTGGTATGCCAGTACCTGACCGCGAACGGGTACACCTCAAACACGTTCGGAATTCAGGACCCAACCAGAGCAATCGGGATTCAGTGTCTGTACAACGGGGGCTACAATCGGGGCTGCGCGCCGATGACCGCGAGCCGGGCCATCAAGTATACCACCACGGACCCCACCCGCATTCTTGAAGAAACGGCCGGGCCTGAACCGGTGGAGCGGCTCGGAGTCAAGGCGGTTGCCAATCCTTTCCAGACCCGGACATTGCTTTATTACGCGGTCCCGCATCCGGGCCGGGTTGAGTTGAGTCTGTATGACGGCGCAGGCCGGAAAGTAAGAACCGTTGCAGCCGGCTATCACCGAGCCGGCAGGTATCATGTTGCCTGGGACGGGGCCGACGACTATGGCCGGCGTGTGGCCGCGGGTGTGTACTGGCTTCGGCTTGCGAACAGCGATGGCTCAGCCGTGACCAAGGCGGTCAAGCTGCGCTGAGGGTCCAAGACGCCCGGTAAGATGGAACGCAAATCCTGGGACCGGTATTTCATGGACATCGCCCGGCTGGTGGGTGAGCGTTCCACTTGTCTGCGCAGGCATGTCGGTGCGGTGCTTGTGCGAGACAAACGGATTCTGTGCACCGGGTACAACGGCGCACCAAGCGGGATGAAGCACTGCCTTGATGTCGGATGTTTGAGAGAAAAGCTCGGGATTCCTGCGGCCGAGAGGATTGAGGTCTGCCGCGGAATCCATGCAGAGCAGAATGCGCTTGTTCAGGCAGCGGCTTTTGGCATCAGTGTTTCGGGCGCTACGCTTTATTGCACGCACGAGCCGTGCGTTACTTGCGCCAAGATGCTTATCAACGCCAGTATCAGGAAGTTCGTCGTTGCCGAGCCTTATCCAGATGAACTGGGCCGGCAGATGCTCAAAGAAGCCGGAGTAGAAGTGAAGTTCCTTGAGGGTGGTTCCGGGTGTGAGCAGAAATCGAAGGGTGGAATCTAACCGGGGATGGTGAAATGTACCCAACTCTGCTGAAAATCGGCGGGATTCAGATTTATTCCTATGGCCTGATGCTGTTCTTGTCGTTCCTCGCGGGCATCTACGTGGTCGAGCGGCGGGCGAAACGGTTCGGGGTCGATTCCAAGGCGGTAACCGACCTCGCGCTCTGGATTCTGTTGGCGGTTGTGGTTGGGTCCAGGCTGTTCTATGTGGCATTTCACTGGGACGAATTCAGTAACGACCTCATCGGTATTTTCGCGTTCTGGCGTGGCGGACTGGCCGGGCTGATGTTCTACGGCGGATTCATCGGTGCGCTCGCGGCTGGCCTGATTTTCGTGCGGGTCCGCAAGCTGCCTGTGATCAAGCTGCTTGATGCGGCGGCACCGGCGATCGTGCTCGGCGAAGGGATCACCCGGATCGGCTGTTTCCTGAACGGCTGCTGTTTTGGCAAGCCGACCTCTTTTTTCCTGGGAGTAAGGTTTCCGCCCAATTCTCCGGCCGGGGCCACGTTTCCGGATATCCTGATTCACCCGACCCAGCTCTATTCTTCGCTGGCAGGATTTGCCATGTTTCTAGCGGCTTTGTACCTGGAGCGGCGCAGGTTGAAGGACGGGGTGCTGTTTGCCGTCATCCTGATTCTGTACTCGCTTTACCGGTTCGGCATCGACTTTGTCCGCTATTATGAGGATGCTGCAAACTACTGGGGCAATCAGGTAGTGTCACTGGGTCTGGTCGCGGTCGGGGTGGTGCTGCTTCTGGTGTTCCTGCGCCGGCAGCAGAAAAAGACCGGGCAACATGCCGGCGCTCGCAGCTAGGCTTCGATTTCTTTCTCGTGCGTTTTGGGATTTTCTCTTCCCACCGGTCTGCTTTGGCTGCGACACCGAGATTGAGTCCGGCCTTGTCTGCGAATCCTGCTGTACCCGGCTGGCGACAAACCGACTCGGCGTCTGTCCGAGGTGCGGCCGGCCGCTTCAACCCCGCATACCCACGTGTGGACGCTGCCAAACTCCGTTCTGTCTTGACCGGGTTCGAGCCCTTGGTTCGTATGCGCCGCCTTACAGCAGCCTGATACACGCACTGAAATACAGCCACAAGACCAGACTGGCCCAGGTGCTGGGTGGAGCGCTTGCCGGACTGGTGGAGTCTGACCCGGAGTTGAAGGGCGCTGATTACATCTGTCCGGTGCCGCTGCACCGGGCGCGCTTGCGGGAGCGGGGCTACAACCAGTCAGGGCTGCTTGCGGCCGAGGTTGCTGTTAGCACCGGGCTCAGTCTTGTCGAGCCTTTGGTCCGGGTGCGCAATACCGGAACCCAGACCAGCTTACCGGATGATGAGGCACGGACCGACAACATGCGCGGTGCATTCAGAGTCAAGTCAGGAGTGGACCTCAGAGACAGGCGGATAGTCCTGGTGGATGATGTTTTCACAAGCGGCGCGACTCTGGATGCTGGTGGACGCCAGCTTCTGAAAGCCGGGGCTAGTGCTGTTCTTGGTCTGGTTGTGGCGGCCGCATAGCACCGGCCATCTGAGCCATTACCTGCTGGAGACTGTCACGTAATGTCCTGAATTGTTCAAGATAAGCCTTTTTGACCGGTTCGGCCCGGGGCACCTTCATTCGCAAGGGATTTGTCGGGGTTCCGAACTTACTGACCTCATAATGCAGATGCGGGCCGGTTGAGAGTCCGGTTGAGCCGACATAGCCGATAGTCTGGCCCTGAGTGACGTGGACTCCAGACTTTGTTCCCTTGCCATATCGGCTCAGGTGGCCATACCGGGTTATGAATCCGTTGGCATGAGCTACCTCAACCAGCTTGCCGTAGCCGCCTTTCCAGCCGGTAAAGGTTACCCGGCCGTCAGCTACACAGGACACCGGTGTGCCGGTTGGAGCCGCGTAGTCGATACCGCTGTGCTTGCAGCGAATCCGGCGGATGGGATGATAGCGCATTCCGAAAAAGGAGGTGATGCGGGAGAAGTGAAGCGGTGACTTGAGAAAGGTCTTGCGCAGGGATTGGGCTTCGGCGTTGTAGTAGTCGGTGTGTTTGTCCGGGTCGGTGAAGCGGAACCCGTAGAAGTCACCTATCCGGCCTTTGTAGCGGGCGGCCAGGATTGGCCCGTAACCGATAAACGAGGAATCGGCAAGCTTGCGTTCGACAAGGATAGTGAAAGAGTCGTTTTTCCGGGTTTCTGAGAAGAAGTCTATTTCCCAGCCGAAGATGTCCGCGAAGTCGGCAATCAGGCCCGGTTTTTCGCCCAGTTCAAGCATCGCCTGGTACAGCGAGTTCTCTATGTGGCCCTGGATCAGGTCCGGGGTTCGGCTGATGAGCTGATAGACCATGGAGACCCGGCAGTCGGCAGAGTCCAGGTCCAGGCGGTAGATTCGTTCATGGCTCTGGTGATAGAGTACACGCAGCAGTTGGTTGTCACGGTACATGAGCGCGAGCGAATCGCCCGGTCGCATCCGGCGGAAGTTGAATTTCCCGTAGCGCAGCGCGGTGATTATCCTGGTGGCTGTGGATTCGGGGACCCGGGCCCGGGTCAGCAGAGTAGACATGATCTCGCCGGATTTCACGACAAAGCTGCGGCTGCGCCAAGTGGTGTCAGTCGGAGTCTGCATGACAGCGACGGGTTTCGCTGGCCGGCGCCGAGCAAGCAGTATCAAGCCTGTGATGAGCACAGCCGCTATCAGGACAACGACCCCGACACCAACCCATAGCTTGCTGATGGTTCCCGGCCTGGCGGTCCTGCGCGGACGCCAGCTCTTGAATGGAGGAAGGGGGCCTTGGCCGGTGGTTTTGTTGTCGCCGGTGGAATCTGACATCAGCATTCAATAATAGTGAGGAAGTCCTGCATTGCAACTGTCGGTGTTTCCTGGTCTATGTTGAGGGGCAAGCCGTTTGACCAGTTCGGTGTTGATGAGTATAATCCGTAGGAGCATTTGGATAAATGAAGATACTGTTGATGTCAAGAACGAACCCGGAGGAGATGTGAAGAAGCATTCTACAGAAGAAGTCCTCGCCAAAGTGAAGAAGCAGAAGGTGAAGTTTGTCCAGTTGTGGTTTACAGACGTGCTGGGCTTTCTCAAGGGTATCACGATTCCGTTGAGCCGGCTGCCGCATGCATTTGAGGATGGAATGGCCTTTGACGGCTCCTCGATTGAGGGTTTTGCCCGAATCGAAGAGTCGGATATGGTGGCCCGGCCGGACCCGGCCAGCTTCGCGGTCCTGCCCTGGCAGATTCAGGGTGAGCGAGCGGCCCGGATGTTCTGCGACATCACAAACCCGAAGGGTGAGCCGTATTTTGCCGACCCCAGGTTCGTTCTGAGAAGGTGCATCAAGAAAGCCGCACAAGGCATGAAGTGCTGCGTGGGTGCGGAAATGGAGTTCTTTTTCTTCCGGGACGACAAGAACACCGAAGCCCTGGACAGGAGCGGGTACTTTGACCTGATGCCTTTGGAGACAGCCGAGCTGGTCCGGCACGACATCATCAAGGCGCTGGAGCAACTGGGAATTCCGGTGGAATACAGCCACCACGAGGTGGCCGGCAGTCAGCATGAAGTAGACTTGCGATACGATGACGCGCTGACTATGGCCGACAGTGTTGTCACATTCCGGTTTGTTGCCAAGCAGGTTGCCCAGGCGCATGGACTATACGCCACTTTCATGCCCAAGCCGGTTTTCGGGGTCAACGGCTCTGGCATGCACGTTCACATGTCGTTGTTCCGCAATGGAAAGAACCTCTTTTTCTCCGGCAAAGAGCGGTTCAACCTTTCATCTACCGGCCAGCGATTCGCTGCCGGGTTGCTCAAGCACGCGCCCGGAATTACCGCGGTTACGAACCAGTGGGTGAATTCCTACAAGCGACTGGTGCCAGGGTATGAAGCGCCGGTCTATGTTTCCTGGGCCAGGATGAACCGGTCTGCGCTTGTCAGAGTGCCGGCCTTTGATCCAAAGCGCCGCAGTGCGGCCCGGGTCGAGTACCGCTCTCCTGACCCGGCATGCAATCCCTACCTTGCATTTGCCGTGCTCATCGGAGCCGGGCTTGAAGGAATCCATCAGAGACTGGCCCCGCCGCCGCCGACATCGGACAACATCTTCAGGATAACCGATGAAGAGCGCCGGGCGGCCGGGGTCGCCTGCCTGCCTACGGATTTGTCGGATGCTGTCCGGCTTGTGGAGAAGAGCCGTTTGGTGCGCGACATCCTGGGGGACGAGCTGTTTGAGTATTTCATCAGGAACAAACGTCTGGAATGGGATGAGTACAAGGCCCAGGTGAGTAGTTACGAAATAGAGCGCTACCTGCCGATTCTGTAAGGTTCAGGCAGAAGGGGAAACCGCCAAGAGCGCCAAGGTAGAAGACAGGGAACAGGAGGCGGAAGGCAAAAGCCAAGAGGCAAGAGCCAAAAGACGAAGTCAGAATGCAAAAGCCAATGTGGTGTTGAGCGCGTGAGACGACTGTGCTGGATTCCTTTTTTTCTCCTGGCATGCAGCAATACCCGGCTGGCTGAAGTTGACAGAACTGAGTTTGTCTTCGGGAGTTATGTCCGTATCAGAGCACTGGCCCCGAGCCAGTCGAAAGCCGAGAACGCGGTACGGAAGACTTTCCAGGAGATGTTTCGCCTGGACACGCTCTGGTCCGGATTCCTGACTGGAAGCGAAGTGGCTCTGGTCAATGAATCGGGCAGGGCACTGGTGTCGGCTGAAACCAGGGACTTGATTGAAGCAGGACTTGAGTTCTGCAGAGAAACCGAAGGCGCGCTGGATATAACGGTCCAGCCGTTGATTGAAGCGTGGGGCTTTCTTGGAGATGGATACCGGGTTCCGGATACCGCTGAACTCAAGGCGTTGTGCAAGTTGATTGATTTCCGCAAGGTGAAGGTTTTTGGGGATTCGGTTGTCCTGACCCGCGGTGTCCGGATTGACCTGGGTGCGGTTGCAGTTGGTCGCGCGGTGGACCGGGCGGTTGAGACACTCAAAGCGGCCGGTGTGGAGCAGGGACTGATTGATGCGGGCGGAGACATCAGGGTGTTCGGGAACCGGGTGTGGCGAATCGGGCTTCAGAACCCAAGGGGAGAGGGGGTTATCAGGGTGTTCAAACTGAGGAACCAGGCTGTGTCCACGTCTGGAGACTATCAGAAGTTCTTTGAGGTTGACGGGCAACGGTTCTGCCATATCTTTGACCCGGGCACCGGGTATCCGGCTGGAGAATGCGCGAGCGTGACCGTGGTCGCGCAGTCGGCTCTTGCTGCCGATGCCTACAGCACTGCGGTTTTTGTGCTCGGACCGGAAAAAGGACTGAAAATGGTGCAGGCACGCGAAAGCCTGGAAGTGGTGGTGCTGGTTGACAGAGGTGATTCACTTGCCGGCTACGAATCAGGAGGTGTGAAATGAAAGTGCCGGCCCGATATGCCAAGACCGAAGGTGACCGTATTCGTTGTCAGCTTTGTCCTAACTACTGTCTTATCGCCCCTGGGAAGCTGGGTCGCTGTCTGGGAAGAAAGAACGTTGAGGGCCAGCTCTATGCCACCAATTACGGTGAAGTGGTTTCAACGGGGATGGACCCGGCTGAGAAGAAACCTCTGTACCATTTCCATCCAGGTTCGGACATATTCTCGGTTGCGACTTATGGCTGCAACCTGCTCTGTCCGTTCTGCCAGAACTATGAGATTTCTCAGCATGTCGTTCCTGCCCGCCACATTGCACCGGATGCGCTGGTGGAGCTGGCCCGAAAAGCCGGCAGTCTCGGAGTCGCTTTCACATACACCGAGCCTTTAGTCTGGTTTGAATACCTGATGGATGCCTGTCCTTTGCTGCGCAAAGCAGGAATCAAGAATGTCCTGGTCACTAATGGCATGATAAACCCGGAGCCGCTCGAGGAACTGCTGCCATACATTGATGCGATGAACGTTGACCTGAAGTCAATTCGGCCTGAGTTCTATCGTGATTATGTGAAAGGGGACCTTGAAACAGTGCTGAACACCATCCGAACCGGCCGACAGGCGTGCCATGTCGAGATTACCACCCTTCTGATACCGGGACGGAATGACTCGGACGAAGAGCTTGAGGAACTGGTGGATTTCATCGCCGGCCTGGGTCGGGATACGGTGCTGCACATTTCGCGCTATTTTCCCCACCACCAGGCCTTTGAGCCGCCTACGCCGGAGCAGAGCCTGCTGCGGGCGGCAGCCATTGCCAAGAGCAAGCTTGATTATGTGTATCTTGGCAATGTCTTGGCAGACCCGAAATACCGGGACACGTTCTGCCCGGGTTGCGGACATTTGCTGGTTGACCGCAGCCGGTATGCCGGTCGGGTTATGGGCATCAAGAACGGGAAATGCAGCAAATGCGGCCGGCAGGCGGACTTCGTGATGTGAGCAGGTTGGGTTTCCTGAAAAAGGGTGACATTGTTGTGCTGCTTGTTCTGCTGGCAGCAGGCGGTTTCGGCCGGGGGGCGACAAGACGGCCTGGAGCAGCGGTGACGCGGTGCGAGGTCAGGGCGAGTGGTGAGAAGTTTGTAATTCCATTGCCGGCTGAAACCACTCTTGCTCTGGCGGGTCCGGCAGGTTCGACCGTGGTTTCAATCCGAGGCCGGGCCGTGCGGGTGGTTCGGTCGGACTGCCCGGCCAAACTGTGCGTCCGGACCGGTGAAATCAGCCGGCCGGGTCAGGCAATCATCTGTGTTCCCAACCGGGTGGTAGTGCGGCTCAGTGGTCGAGAAGTGGATGCGATTACCAGGTAAGCCGGCAAGGGTGGCGATATACGGTGCGCTGGCGGTCGGGCTTTATACAGTCGAGAATCTCCTCCCCAGTCCTTTGCCGTGGCTGCGAGTCGGCGCATCCAATATCGCGATACTGCTTGCCCTTTATGACCTGGGAGCGGGTGGTGCCGCGGCCGTTTTCCTTCTGAAACTGCTCGTTGGTTCGGTACTGGTCGGCCGATTCCTTACTCCCTTTTTCTGGTTTGCCCTGTTCGGCGGCGGAGCCAGCCTGGCAGCGATGATGGTGGCCAGGATGATTGGGGGCCGTTTTCTGAGCGTTGTCGGAGTAAGCGTCGTCGGCGGGGTCTTCCACAACATCGGCCAACTTGCTGTTGCCCGGCTGATGTTGATTCCGAGTGATTCGGTGTGGTTGCTATTGCCGGTTCTTGGGCTGGTCGGGGTTGTGAGTGGGGCACTGATAGGAGTCGCGACCCGGCTGGTGCAACTGAAACTCGCGAAAATGGCTTGATTAGTCAGGAAGCGGCAGTTATCATTTCAACCGGATAGTATGCGAAATCGACAGATGCGCGCCGGCGGCCGGTCAATCGGCCTTCTGATTCTGGCGGTGCTTGTCGCCGTAGTGGCCGGAAGCGTGCTGTCCTATTTCCTTGGGGGGCTTTTTCCGGCCGGGCCTGTAAGGGACTTCTTTTTCAAATCCCTGGACATAGGAATACCCGCCTTTACTGTAAGCCTTGGGTTTGCCAAGCTGACTTTTGGTCTTGCGTTCTCAGTAACCACCTTTGCCGTGATTCTCGTGGTGGTGGCGCTGTATTTCTGGTACAAGTTCTAGACATACAACAAGAAGCGGGCGGCGCCCCACCCCCGCCCCGGTTTGTTTTTTTACAGAATATTGGTGGATTTTTAATTTTGTCGTCATTGT
>JAUWNN010000189.1 GCA_030612625.1 Caldifarciminota bacterium | reverse complement strand
CATCTCATCATACAATACCGGATTGCGGGTCGGACAGACAGGGTTCTCAGTCGGGTCCGGGACCCCGATGATATGCAGATTCTCGCGGTCGAACTGGTTCTCCTTGATGAGATTGACAACCGAACGGGAAACCGGGCCCGTGGCTATGATGGCGACTTTGCCTTTATGCCTGAGCCCGGGCAGATACGCGGCCAGGTTGTGATGGCAGTGCTCGTTCAGGACCAGTTGGTCGGCTTGCTCCGGTTTGGTGATGAATGCCGGCACGACAGTGTCCGGCCGTGTGCCGGCACGGTAACCCACTACGATGCCGACTTTGCTCTTCTTGAGCAGTTCCCTGGCCTTGTTACGCAGGATGTCCTGAACGCTCATTCCTTTTGTCATTGTGCGGTTTGTGAGGGTGACAGCCTGCGCGGCGCAAGGGTGTCATCCTTGAAAGCCTTGGTGTTGGCCAGCCGGTTCGACCGGCCAAGCTGTTTCACCTTTTCGCTCACTTCGCGGACAACTTCAGCAAACCGTTCGCCTTCGGCCGCAGATACCCAGGAGAATGTCACCCGGCCCGGTTCGATGCCGAAGAACTGGAGCAGGTCATGAAGCACTGCGAACCTTCTGCGGGCTACATAATTGCCGGTGAGATAATGGCAGTCGCCCGGATGGCAGCCCGAGATGAGCACGCCGTCAGCCCCGTGCTGGAGCGCTTTCAGGATGTAGAATGGGTCAACCCGGCCTGAGCAGGGAACCCGGATTACTCTGATTGTCGGTGGGTACTGAATCCGGGAAATCCCGGCCAAATCCGCACCCGCATAAGAACACCAGTTACACAGGAATGCAACAATGCGGGGTTCGAATTCTGCGGATTCGGAGTTCTTCTTACTATCTTCGTCTGCCATGTGACCAGGTCTGTAAGGCCGGAATTATATCCAACGTTCATCTGTATGTCCACCGTTATTGCATCAAACCGCACTGACCCGTGCTGGTGGTTAAAGACCAGGCAAGGAGCCGAAGCCGGCGCTGGTGGCTGTGGCAGACATCTCCTTCAAGCCCTGGCCGTTGATGCAATCAGTCTGTTTCATCTGGCCCATGTCCGGCTATTACTGCTCAATCGGCCATGCTGGTATGACTGCATCATCCGCTGCCCTTGCGCGCCGTGGGCCGGACTTCGAGTCGGAAGTTGCGGGCGTCTGAGAATGGCAAGAGGTCGCCGTCGAGTTGGACTTCTACCGGCTCGAGGAATTCGAGCTTCAGCCAGGGAGAACGATATATCGTTACTTCTTTCAGACTCGGGTGGGTTCCGCGCACCAAGCGGGGAAGGTAGCGAATGGCTGTGAGCCGGCCCATTGCATCAATCACGCAGATATCGAGCAGTCCGTCGTCAGGAACAGCATCAGGCGCAATCTTCATCCCGCCGCCATAAAACTTGCCGTTGGCTGCAGCAATGAGGAGTACGTGTTGTTTCCATGAATGGTTCTCGATTTCTATTCTCACCAATGGACATCTGAGGTCACGGATGGCCCGGAATACTGCGGACAGGTAAAGGAAGCGGCCGCGCAATCGCTTGAGTTTCTGGGCTTCGGCTGTCACGGTTGCATCGAATCCGAATCCGGCAGCATTAACGAAGATGTGACTGAATGAAGTTCCCTTCTGTTCTGCCGCCAGTTTGACCGCGTCGACCTTTCGTGTCTTGCCGTAGCGGGCCCGGTAGCAGGCCTTCTTCACACTGGAAGGGATGCCAAGGGTTTTGCAGAAGTCATTGCCCGAGCCGACCGGAATTATGGCGAGGGCAACATCGCTGCCAATGAGGCCGGATGCTGTTTCACGCACAGTGCCCTCGCCGCCGACTGCAATCACGAGCTCGCAGCCGGTTGATTGCTTCGCGAGTTTTGTCGCATGTCCGGGCGCGCGGGATTCAACCACCTGGATTTCAGGAAAGAGACGCTTCAGTTCTTCCAGAGCCTGCTTGCGCAGCTTGGCTCCATGCGTGCGGCCAGCGACCGGATTGACGATTGCGACTGTTCCTGAGTTCATTCAGTGAATCCTGCTCTGGTGAAATGGGAAGTCAAGCCAGGCAACGAATTTCAAGGAACCACAGATGATTGGAGCGAGCAAACCACAGATGAACACAGAAGAAGTGAACCGCCAAGAACGCCAAGAGGACTGAATGAACCACAGATGAACACTGATGGACACAGAGGGTAGAAGGCAGAAGTCAGAAGGCAAAGTGCAGAGTGCAAAAGGCAGAGTGCGGATAGCGGAAGGCGGTTAGCGGTCAGCGGACTGAAACTGCCAAGAGCGCCAAGAGGAAGATAAAACACAAAGGCACAAAGAACACGAAGTATAAACCACAGATGAACACAGATGGACACAAGAAACAGGATACAGGGGCAGACAGCGGAAGGATGAACCGCCAAGAGCTTGCCCTGAGAGAAACGAAGGGACGCCAAGAGAGTTTGACTAAGTGGGATAGTTTGATTAGATTCCAGGGTATGGCGCGAGCAAAGAACACGATTTACCCGTGTCGCGGAGAGAAGTCGTGAGGAAATTCACGTTCTGGGCAGTCGCGCTGGCGGTGCTTGTGATTGTGGCCTTCAATGTCCAGGGCTGGCTCGTTCTGGCTCGGACAAGCCGGGTTCTGGAGAAGGAACTGGGAGACAGGCTGCAGGCGGTTGCCACCACCCTTGCGACTGTGCTTGCGGGTAGATTCGACACACCTGGGAGTGAACGGCTGCTTGTCAGTGTGATGGAGGAAAACGGCCTTTTCAACCTCTACATCGTGAATGACAGGCTTGAGTACGCAGTCAACCTGCGCAATAAAGAGCTTGTGGGCCAAAGCGACCCGTGTCTTGAGCTCGATATGACCGAGATTCTTGCCACCTTTTCCGGCCTCCCGACACAATCCCGGCTTTATGAGGCGGGCGGGTATTACCTGAAGAGCGCTTATGCGCCGCTTGAAGATGGGGAAGCCAGTGTTGTGGCGGTTCTGGGTGTGGAAGCAGACGCAACCTTCTTTTCCGTGCTGACCGGTTTCCGAAACTCGCTCCTGCTGGTCAATGTTCTGAGCCTGTTGGCGATAACTGCGGTGGTGCTGGTTTCGGTCGGGTTCGCCCGGCACGCACTGAGGTTGGAGCGGGCTGCATCCCGGGCGAATACGCTTGCTCTGATGGGGCAGATGTCGGCCGCGGTGGCGCATGAAATCAAGAATCCTCTGGGCATTATCCGGGCAGCGGCAGAAAGGCTGAAGAAGCGGTACGGCGCGAAAGGCGATGATGAGACTTTCGACTACATCCAGGAGGAGGTTGACCGGCTGGCTGGTGTTGTGTCAAACTATCTCGGGGTCGGGACGTCCCGGCCCGGTGAAACCGAGCCGCTGGACATGGACGAGGTCGTGAACGGCGTTATCGGGGACCTGAGGCACCAGGCGGAGAAGAAGAACGTCGAGCTGTCGGCCAGTCTGGACGACCTGCCCAGGGTTGTCGGCAATAGGAATGAAATCAGACAGGTGTTCCTGAACCTGGTGCTGAACGGGATTCAGGCGCAGCCGGACGGAGGCAGGCTTGAGGTTTCGGCCGGAGTCGAGAGGAAACGGGGCAAAGAGTGGGTGGTGGTGTGGGTCAGGGACCAGGGCCCGGGAATTGACAAGAAGGTTCTGAACCGGGTGTTCGAACCGTTCTACACGACCAAAGAGAAAGGCAGCGGCTTGGGCCTTTTTGTGGTTAAGAGAATTATCGAGGCGCACCGGGGCCGGGTGCTGATAGGATCCGGAAGGATTCAAGGATTCAAGGATTCAAGTGGCGGGGTCGGATCCTCAGACCAGGCCCGGGGCACAACAGTCGAAGTGAGGTTACCGGTATGAAGGTGCTTGTTGTTGACGATGAGGCGAAGTTCGCCCGGCTTGTTGCCGAGCATCTGGATGAAGCGGGTCACGATACTGCGGTCCTGACCAGCGGCGAACAGGCGGTCAAGGCGGTAGCTTCGGGAAGTTATGATGTTGTCATCACTGACCTGAAGATGGCACCGGTAGATGGCATGGCGGTGCTCGAGGCGGCAAAGAAGGCGAGTCCTGATACCGAAGTTGTGGTGATGACCGCTTATGGCACCGTGGAAAAAGCGGTAGCCGCAATGCGAATGGGTGCTTATGATTTCGTGACCAAGCCTTTCAGCCTGGATGAGTTGGTTCTGGTGCTGGAGCGGGTGGGTGAGCGCCGGAAGCTCAAACAGGAGAATGTGGCATTAAAGCAGGAACTGCAGACCACTGAGCGTTTTACCGAAATGGTGGGTTCAAGCCCGGCCTTGAAAAAGGTGCTGGAGCTGGTAGCCAAAGTAGGGCCGAGTAACACTTCGGTGCTGATTCTGGGTGAAAGCGGAGTGGGCAAGGAGCTTGTCGCCCGGATGATTCACCGCACCAGCAAGCGGGCCGGGAAGCGGTTTGTAGTGGTGCATGCCGCGGCCCTGCCTGATACTCTGCTGGAGAGCGAGCTTTTCGGGTATGAGAGAGGAGCATTCACCGGGGCCACAAGCCGCAAGCCGGGCCGGCTGGAAATGGCTGAAGGCGGGACCCTTTTCCTGGATGAAATCGGTGAGATTTCAACTGCGTTCCAGGTGAAGCTGCTGCGGTTTCTGCAGGAAAAGACATTTGTCCGGCTGGGCGGGTCAAGGGTGACAACTGTGGATACCAGGATAGTTACAGCCACGAACTGCAATCTCCAGGAAGCGGTGGCATTAGGCCGTTTTCGCGAGGACTTGTATTACCGGCTGTCGGTTTTCCCGGTTGTGGTGCCGCCGTTGCGGGACCGAAGAACGGACATTGCGCTTCTGACCCGGCATATTCTGAAGCGGCTCGGGTACAATCGCGACATCGGCAAGGATGTGATGCGCGTTCTTGAGGATTACGACTGGCCGGGAAACGTCCGGGAGCTTGAGAATGTTCTCGAACGGGCGCTGATACTGGCCGGTGGCCAGGAAATAGGGACACAACATGTCCAGTTGCCTGAGGCGGTGTTTGTTCAGGATGCAGGAGACAGAATACGGGATACAGGAGGCGAAAGGAAGAAGTCGCTGCTCGACATGGAAGAGGAGATGCTGAGAGATGCCCTGGGCCGGACCGGAGGCAACAAGAGCAAAGCGGCCAAGGTTCTGGGCATCACCCGGCGGATGCTCTATACCAAGCTGAAGAAGTTCGGGATTGAGTATTCTGAAGATGAGTAAAGGAGTGGAAGTTCAAAGTCCAAAGCCCAAATGCCAAACAAAGCCCAAAGTTCAAATGACAAACCTGTGACTGTGGCACGTCGCCCTTTGGTCATTGGGATTTTGGATTTGATTAGGCCTTTGGACTTGGGCATTTGGATTTGCCGACAGGTGACTTGGTGTCTTGGTGGTGAAGAGATTGTGGTAGAGCGTCCAGAGATGTACCGAATTGCACACCGCCTTGATAGCCTTGCTGGTCTAACTTGCGCTCTTTCAATATGATGAGTCTGGCACAGGGGTTGCAGACGTTTGAGTGAGGTGAGTATGAAAAAGCTGATAGTTATTGTATTACTGGTTTTTGCTGCGGCTTTGGCCCAGAATGGAGAAAAGACACGCGCAGAACTGGTGCGGACCGACCGGCTGATTGAAGAAGCCAGGCCGGTCATTGAGCGGTCTGACAACGAGGACGCCCAGCGGTTTTTCGCCAAGGCTGAAGCCGTCCAGCAGGATGCCTGGAAACTGTACCGGCAGCGGCGTTATGCTCTGGCGTCCAAGAAAACCGGTTGGGCCCGCCGGCTCGTTGGAAGCGCACTAAGGCTGGTCAGGTTCGACCCGGAAAGGGTAAGAGAAGAGATACGCAGGACCGCTGAGAAGATGACCGAAGTCGGGCCGGTGATAGTCCGGTCCGGGATTCCAAAAGCGCTGGAGTTGTGGCGGGTGGCCAGGGGAGAGCAGGAAACGGCGCGCCGGTCATTTGACCGCAAGCAGTACCTGCTGGCACTCAAGTTCACGATGGCGGCCCGACTTCATACTCGCCGGGCGTTCGACATCACCCGGCGCCGGGGCGACCCGGACCGGG
>JAUWNN010000176.1 GCA_030612625.1 Caldifarciminota bacterium | reverse complement strand
AAAAATAAACGGCTGCGAGCTCATTGAGAAAGTCATTGATGGAGTGGAGTTCATTGACGGAGAGATGAAAGAAGCTGCATGACAACAGCATCATGGATGCGTTCGACAAAGCTCCATCCACAACATTTGACAATATCTCAGCTCAGGGCGACGCAGGGCGTCCGTCGGATTGCCACGGGCCTTGCGGTCCTCGCAATGACAATCCTCGCTCATCGTTGACAGCAGAGCAGGAATCGCGGCAGGGATGCCGCTCCTACAGATGATAGCCAGATTGATTGCCAACCCGAATGCCAGGAGCTATATCAGGTTGGTCGCCAAATGAAAGGCCACGTTTCCGGCCAGGATGTTCGCCAGAAGGTTGTCTGGATGTCCTTTTGTTTCATGGCCACCTGGTTTTGTCCATCAGTTTCATCAGGTTGGGCCGGCGACGGTTCTTTGTGCGTACCTCAGCCAGGTAGCTTCTGAATTTGTCCCGCTTGCCCATCCGTACCATCAATCGGCCGACTTTGCGTAGCGCCTTCACCGCCTCTCCGTATCTGGCGTTGTCGGCATACCTGAGCAACTCTTCGACTTCCTGCTGGTAGATGGGAACCGCATCTTCGGGATGCTCTTTCTCACGCCGCTTCGCAAGCACAAGCCAGAGTGTGTCCGCGCAGCCATACGCCTGAGCTTCGCGCCACGCCGCTTCTGAGTCGCCTTCCCACATGAACACTTCGACCAGCGTAGACCCGTCTTCACGCGGCTCCCAAGTCCGGCGCTTCTGCCCTCCGAGTGCAGGCTTCCGCATCGGCTTCTTTTCGCGTTGCGCTTTCTCAGCCCGGTCTTGGATAAGGGCAAGCGCTTCTTCACGCCACACCGGCCATTGGCCGATATGATTATGTCGTTTACTCATCGTCTATCCTGCTGTAAATCAGGAGATTAGTTCATGGGTTCCGCACAAAAGCTCGGAAAACGACACTTAGCGCAAGTTCCGCGGGCCTTGTGGCTTCTATGCCTTTCACATACAGTCGCCGTTTGTACAAATGTATCAAGCACTTACGAAATTCCACCGACCACGGGGGCTACCGGCTTCTGATGAGCTAACGACATAATCATGTTGGCCGATGCGGTTCGCGTACTTGTACAGCCGCTGATACGCATCGAGGTACGGGTGGTCACTGAACCCGGCCCAGATGAGATTCATCGCATCGCTGGTCCGGTCACGGCGAAGGTACTCGTCAGCCAGGAACTCACGCAACTCCGAACAAGGATGGTCCGGGAATTTCTTCTCACCTTTTTCAGCCCATTTCAGCGCATCGTCGTCCCTGCCGGCTCCCTGATAAATCAGGGCAATCTCAAGGTAGTCATGGGAATAGCGAAGGTTCCTGGCTTTGACCGCAACCAGCTTGTCAATGTCGCCTGACTGCTCGGCCAGGCTTTCCATTATCCGGGCGATATTGAGAATCCGGCCTTCGGCATGGTAGTCGTGCAGGTCAGGTTTGGCCTCGGGAACCCGCGCCCATTCTTTTTCGGCCAGACGCTGGTATTCGGCCAGCCCTTCAGGCCCGAGCACATCCGCATAGGTCTCATTGGCGTCTTCGAACAGCCCCCACTCGGAATTAAGCCTGTATTTAAACAGCCGGCGTGCCAGGGCTTTGGGTTCAGGCCGGGCCGTGCGGCACGCATCAAGATGAAGCTCGTGCAGCTCCGCGAAGACGCTGCCCACACCGCCGTCCGAGTCGTCAACCTGGCCAAGCGCTTTCTCGACCCGGCCAAGCGCGTGCTCGGCCAGCTCTACCGCCGCGACCGCATGACCGCTTTTCAGCACGTCTTTGATTGTGTCAACGACAATCTGCACCCGGCACACGTAGTCCCAGGTCTTGCGCCAGTGGATGAATCCGTGGGTCCGGGTTGCCCGGGTAATCGCTTTGCGCAGGTACGCGGTATCGGGCGCACCGCTCCGGTTTTTCGCGGCCAGCATCAGAAAACGCTCGTGCAGGTCATCGTCCTTCTGTACCTGGTCCATGAGCAGTTCCACCAGTCGGCTCTTGTCCCGGGATTCCAGATACTCGCGGATGTCACGCGTGGTCGGCTCGGCAGCCGGCACAGAACCGGCCTTCTCGGCCGACTGACTACCCTTGCGCCGTTCCAGCCAAGCCAGTCCGGCCGCAACGCAGTGCTTGCAGAACCTGCCGTCGTCTCCGACCGGGCAGTCACAGGCGTACCCAAATATCCCGGTGTCGGCCCGGAACTCAACGCGGTACTCGTCAGTGCCCTGAACTCTGGCTGTAACAACTCCGTTTTCCTCAAACAGGATTTCAACCCGGTTATCAAGGTAATACGCCTCCCCGCGTTCGAATGACCGACCCCACGCTTTGCGCCGCAACATGGAACGGGTCAAGGCTGCTGCCATCAAATCGGAACCGGACGCTGAACGTCTCCTGCGAGCCATACCCAAATTTACTGCGCTGAGCGGCCAAGGTCAATGACCGGCCCGGCAGAATTCAGAATCAAAGCACTCATTTCAGGACCTGTCAGGATGACACCTGACTCGACCCGGGTCAGGTCACAGCTATCTGACTATGGTCAGGCGTTTGACCTCAGACCGGTTCCGGGTCTCAAGCCGGATGAAGTAAATGCCCGGCCCAAGCTGGCGACCGGTTTCGCCCCTCAGGTCCCAGTTGATGCTATGCATTCCCGGTGCCAGATGGCTGAGAGCAAACCTCTGCACCCGCCTGCCGGCCCGGTCGAACACCTGCAATCTTGCGGCCCGGTCATGCTTGCCCATCTGGACCAGGATTCGGGTAAAGTCACACGCGGGTTCGGGCCGGACCGACTGAATCAAAGTCCGAAGCAGGGTCTGTTCCTGCTCGGCAACACCGGTCAGTGCTTCAACCGTTACCGAGCGCTGATACCAGTACTTATTCTCAGGACCAGGAGAACCGGAATTCGGGTCTTCCTCAACAAGGAACAACCGGTCATCAGCCCAGCTCCGAAATAGAATCGGATGACGACCGGTTCTCTTTGGCTTGACTGTCAGCCAGAAGTCGAAAGTGGTTCCGACTGAAAGCCGATTCTGCCAGGTGTACCCTCCGCGCCATTCGACCATTTCATAGCCCTCGACACTGGCCTGGTGCTCAATTTCACCGATGCCATTGCCCGAGGTCTGCCACCCGGTGATGTCAAAAAGCCCGGTGTCACACGCCGCTTTCAGGCCGAACCGGTAAGGGCTGTAACCCTGGGTGTTGCGCAAGAGGATATGCAGGGTGTCCTCCTGGCCCACATAGAGCGTGTCGGGCCAGCCTATTCCGGCGGTGACGAATTCGGTCGGCCCGGTCTCATAATCCGGGTGGTTGACATAAATCGGGTTTGAGCACATCTCATAGTCCAGACCCAGCTCAGCCTTAAGCTCCAAGCGCATGAAATCGCACTCCTGCGAACTGAAAGACCGGGTCCACTCATGCTCGTAATCCCCGCCGGTCCAGAGGATGTGGCTGAAGATTTCACCGGTCTTGTCAAAGATGTAGACAACATCGGTCCAGTCTGCGCTTTCAACCTCGAGCCGGAACTTGACGGTCCTGGACCCGGATGGAATCCGGAAATGCTCGCCCATCACCAGGTCCCAGGAACCGTTGCTGTTGGTATCCGCATACAGATAGAGCCGGGTGTCGTCCGGTGCATCGCACACCATGCCTCGGCCCAGCTTCAGGCACTTGAGAATAGTATCAATGTGGGCTGCATGTGAAAACACCCGGGTGCAGGATTTCAGAACACCTTCGAGCGGAAGCACACCGTGATAGTCCGGGTTGCCCACACCGGCAATGGTCTTGCCCTCAGCCAGCAGCTCATGCCACCAGGCAACCGCTGCGGCATCACTGTCCATGCGGTCGCCAGGCGGAAACCAGGTGACCGAGTTGAATATCTCGATAGCATCAATGCCCGGGTCAAGAATCGGGTAACGGTCCCATCCGATGTCCAGGTCGCAGGGGTGGTTTATCTGAACCAGCCCGCCCCGGTATGTGCCGTCGTCGATCATCTGCAGTATCGGGCCGTGTGCCACGGTCTGCGAGCCTTCAAGCCCGAGCACATTGGCATGGCCCGAATCAGTAGTCCATTCTTCGCCCCGAATCGGCTGCAAGTTCCCGACCTGATGAAACGCGGTGTCATAGCACTGACCCAGAGTATCGTGGTCGGTAATCGCATAGAATCGGCCGCCTTCACTGAGCACCATCTGCAGCAAATCATGCACGCTGTAACGTCCGTCCGAATAGGTGGTGTGGGCATGGAACGAACTCAGATACCAGGCCCGGTCGCTCACCCAGACCCGGACCCAGAAATCCTTATCCTGTTCCGGCGTAACAAGTTCAATCCGGTTGACACCGGTTTTGAGCAGGTAGTTGCAATCGGTGAGTTCAACCGTCCTGATTCGAGTACGCGGTGTCTTGCCCGACCTGACTTGCGTTGCTTCGACACCGTTCACCAACACGGCGAATTCCTCGATTCCTTCGACATTGAGATAGAAACCATTAGCCTGGTGCTTGGGCCCCAGGACAAAGCTCTTCTCCCATTCGCCGTCCTTGAGCCGGTAGTCTCCTTCAAACAGGACACGGTCGCTTTCCAAAGGAGAAAGACCCAAACCTGCTGAGTAAACCAACAGTAATACCAGAACTCTATGCATCTTCATTTGTCCTCCTGGATGCCATCATTCTTTGCCTCTGGTGTTAAGGTATCACCAAAGGGCCACGCGGTCAAGCGTGGCCCTTGTCAGGAATCAGCTTGGAACTAGTCGGTGAGGATTGCCTTCGCGGTTGTGGAAGTTGCGCGGTCAGTCAGCCGGAACAGATAGATGCCAGGGCCGACCTTCCGGCCGAAATCGTCCTTGCCATCCCAGGCTATGTCCACTTTACCTCCGGCGTCTAATGCTCGGACCTGACGGCCAATAGCGTCGAACACTTCCAATGTGACATCAGAACTGAGCGGCCTTGACATCCTCAGGCTCAGCGGTGCCGGCCCCACGGTCGGGTTGATGCCCAGGAGCCGTGCCGGTCGGGCGTCTTGATGACTTTCCTCAACTGCGGTCGGAACATAAGCTCCGGCAAACTTGGCGATTGCAGCAACCGCGGCCTTTATCGCCTGGGTCGCCATCGGCGCATTGTTGGTGCCGCACCGGCGATAGTACTGCGGCCCGATTGTGTCGCCGATGGTGTGATAGCACGGGGTGAAATCGTTCTCGATTCCGCAGAAGGCCGGATACCCGCGCAGCCAGAAAGAATGGTGGTCAGAATAGGGCGCGGAATTGGTCATGTACTTCCTGGTCTTGAGTGTCGTGAAAGTGTCAGCCTGGGCGATGTAGAAATCCACCAGCCACTCACAAACCGGATTCGACCACTTGCCGATAATCTTGAAAGTGTCGATGTTCTCCCGGCCATAGGAAATCATGTCGAAATTGAGCATCGCCTTGATTGAATCTCCTCTGCGAAAGGCGAACTCGGCAAAACTGTCCGACCCATGCAGCCCCTGCTCCTCGCCCGAGAATGCAAGGAAATACACCGTATGCTCGAACTCGACCTCCTGGAATACGCGACACGCCTCGAGAACCGCGGTCGTGCCCGAGGCATTGTCGTCCGAGCCCGGACAGTGGTCAGGACGGTGGTTAGAAGTGGCATCGGTGTGCCCGCAGATGCCATAAATGCGCTGTGGGTTCACGGTCCCGTACCTGATGCCGACCGCGTTCGGAGCGTAGTTGTATTGAAACGGGAACAGAAAGGTGGTATCACAGCCATACGCCTCGAACTTGCTCCGCACCCACTCCATCGCGACCAGGCATGAATCATGGGTCGAATACCGGGTGTAGAAATCCTGAAGCCGCTGGATACGGGCCTTGACTGAATCCTCGGTGATACTGTTCACAAGAGCCCAGATAAGGCTGTCGTCAACCGCTGGCAAAGACGGCAGGCCTGGAACATCCCTGGTGATGACCATCGGGTCAAGACCAATCCGGGCCAGTTCAACCGGCAGCGCGTTCATCTCATACACGCCCTGCTCGGTTGTACGTATGATAACGCCCATCTCATCCTCGGCCAGCACCGTGCCGTATTCACTCAGCCTTGAAGGGTCAAGACCGCTCCGAGGCATCGCATACACATACAGTTTGCCCTCTGGTTCGCGGTCAAGGACCTCCACCTGGAACCGGTCGGCAAGTCGCAACAGCTCTTCATCTGAAACATGGACCAGACAATAGCGGTCTAGCTCTACCAGGACACCCATTCCCATAGCGTCGATGTCCTGAATTGACTGGTTCCCGCTCAGGTCAACCCGGGCCAGGAAACCTGGCGAGGCCGCGAAAGCTGCGGCAAGCAGGCAAAGCGATACAAAGATGGACTTCTTCATTCTTCAACTCCTATCATAATCTGCCGCTCGGTCAAAGGATTGTGCCATCCCAACATGGTCAATGGTAGGCCAACTAGGTTACGGAGTCAAATCCTACGATGTTCCCGAAAACCGATATAGGATTGGCCACGAAAGAAGGATGCCGCTGCGCGGCAGACTTCGAAATGAAAAGGAATTTCCATTTTAGTCCGGCCCGGCGCAGAGCGCCGTCCAATTCACGAAAGATGAACCGACCCACCCAGAACTGGCAAGGGTGACACCCTGCGCAACGCAAGGGTTTCACCCTATCTCTTCCAGGCCGCACGGTTGCTGCTGCTCCGTTGCGTGTTCTTCGTGGCTGCGTGGCTCTATTTCGGTTCTTGGGATGTTGTGCAACCGGCCAGCTCAATGTTGCAGCACCAGTTTCCTCGTACCCGATTCCAGTTTTGCCACATACACGCCCGGAGCCAGGTGCCGAATGT
>JAUWNN010000151.1 GCA_030612625.1 Caldifarciminota bacterium | reverse complement strand
CGGCTGAACCGCAGATTACGCAGATTGCACAGATTGAGTCCGGAAAGGAATCTGCGTTCATCGGTATTCATCTGCGGTTACTTCTCTTTCGTGTCTTTCGTGATTTCGTGGCCAATTCGTTGCTCGTTCTTCGTTCATCGTTCTCTTTCGTGTCTTTGTGTTGAGATTCCTATATCGGTTTTCGGGAATCGGTCTTGACTTGGCAGTCTACTTGGCTACAGTTTGCTCAGGCGCCCGTAGCTCAGATGGATAGAGCGGCAGACTCCGGATCTGCAGGCCACGCGTTCGAATCGCGTCGGGCGCTCTTCGTTCGGAAAAAACAGACAGAAGGAGGAGTTGATGGAATTCTACGATGCAGTCCGCCGGCGCCTCAGTGTCCGGGCCTACAAACCGGACCCGGTTCCCGAGGATGTCCTTGACCGAATCCTGGAAGCAGGCCGACTGGCCCCTTCAGCCAAGAACCTCCAGCCCTGGAAATTCATCGTCATCAAAGACCCGGAAACAAAACAGCACCTGGTTCCCGCATGCCGAGACCAGCAGTTCGTCGGTCAGGCACCGGTAGTCATCTGTGCCTGCGCACACGAGGACCAGGCCTGGGGCGGCATGGGCGGTTACTGGAAGTCTGACGCGGTTGACGTAACCATCGCGCTTGAGCATATGATTCTGGCTGCGGCTGCCGAAGGATTGGGCACCTGCTGGGTCGGCGCTTTCGTCGAGGAACAAGTGAAGAAGATACTCAGCATACCTGACAATGTGAAGCCGATTGCGCTGACCCCATTGGGTTTTCCGGCCCGCGAGGCCAAGCCAAGACCCCGCAAGCCACTTGCTGAAATCGTCTGCTACGACCGATTCAGCCAGGAGCAACACGGATAGCTTTCCGTTCCATTATCACCGCATTCTCACCGTTGGAGTAATAGCCTTGCCACACGCAGGTCTGGACAAAGCCAAGCCCCTCGTAGAAACACCGGGCAATCGCATTTGACTCCCTGACTTCAAGACAGAGCGAACGGCAACCACTCGAACGGGCAAAATCCTCACACGCAGCCACCAGTCTGGTACCAATACCCTGTCGCCTTGCTTCGGACGCAACCGCAATGTTGGCAATATGCAACTCACCATTTCCCCAGACTACAAGATAACCCTTCACCTGTTCCTCAACTTCTGCCACAAGGCAGATTGTCCTGGGCCGACGCAAGCCAGCCAGAAAGCAGAACCGGCTCCACGGCTCCGGAAATATCGCCCTTTCCAGTTCGACAACCCGGTCCAGGTCATCCTCGGTCATCGGCCGCAGCCTCACAACCTCCGGTCGAACCGGAGGTTGTCCGGACTCCTGATGCCGGACTCTGGATTCCCGATTCCGCGCCGGGCGCTCCATCGTGGTAATATGGGCATCCCGTCCCCAAATGTCAACCAGGAACATTTCTGCTTGACGAGAACACCGTTCTCACCTAACATGGTGAAACAAAGGAGGCGCAATGACCGCACTGAAGTCTAAGAAGGCCATAGCCGCGCTGCTGGTAGCAGGTTTGCTCGGGTTCGTCTTGCCGGCAAGTGCAGGCACCCTGAAGCTCAGGGCCCACATCCCCTGGGGCCGGGTTCGCGATTTCGAGTTCTTTCGTGACGGAGTTTTCATCACCGGGGATGGCGCGGGCATAGAATACTACACCATTGACGACAGCTTCCATCTGACCCATCGTTACACCATCAACCCGGGTGGCTACCATTATTTGTGCCAATTCTGTGTGGTTGATACGCTGCTTTTTGCCTTGGACGGCGGGACAATGCACACCCAGGGCACACCGGTCTTTTTCGTCTATTCGGTCAGTGAATCCACTCACACCATGCTGGCCGGTCTTGAGCCAAGCGGCACGGTCTGGGTGAATTTCGACCCGATAATCTATCACCAGGGCAGTGTCATGTACCACCAGTATCCGGGCAACCACTTCCGGATTGATGTGACTGACCCTTTGAATCCTCGATTAACTGGCAGTCTACGGAACACCAATGATGTGTGTCACTGCATAATCCCTTACCAGGATACACTCCTGATTACAACGCGCAAACAGGGCACCGCCAACTATGACGGCAACTTCCGGGTCATCAGGAATAATGACCCGGATTCGCTGATTTCTCTCGGCACCTATGCTAGGAACCGGTATTCATTCACTTATTGTGCGGCTCATATCGGCCAGGTTCTGTTCACGTGCCACAGCCGGGGTTTTGCAGTCTACGACATCTCGGACCTGAGCAATGTCAACGAAATCTACTTCTATTCAACCGAGTGGGAAAGGTGTGTCGAGGAACTGAATAACTACCTGTTTGTCGGGTGCGATAACGGGCTGCATGTTTTCCATTACCAGGAGCCTGGTACTGTCGAGCACTTGCTGTTCTGGCCCCATGACAGAAGGGTGCTGCGGATGAGGCCGAAATGGGAAGCGGACGAGTTGTGGTGTTTTTATGATGGCGGCACGCTGGGCGGTCTGGTTGTGCTTGATGTGTCCGACTACACCGGGATAGAACAAGGACCTGAGCCCATCCGTGTGGAACCGGACCGGCCGACATTGTGTTGTCATCCTAATCCGTTCCGCAAAGCGGCTTCAATAGCCTATTCGCTATCCAGGCCCGGCAATGTGGAACTGAATGTCTACGACCCGCTGGGAAACAGGGTCAAAACCTTGGTGAGCAGTTGGCAACCGGCCGGTGAGCACCGGGTTGTCTGGCAGGCTGGAAAGCAACCGGCCGGCACCTATTTCCTCCGGCTCAGGACCAAAGGGATTGAATCTATCGGCCGGGCCCTGCGGCTGGAATAGACCGCGACCGAACAGTCGCTCTCCAGAATCTGGGGTCAAACCTTGACCCGGTCTTTGGTTTGCCTAGAATATCTCAGTTGAACCTAACAGAGGAGAAATCATATGAAGTTCAGGCTCCTGCTTCTCATTCCGATTCTATTTGGTCTTGTCCTGGGCCAGAACCTGCTGGAAAACGGTGATTTTGAGCAGCCGCTTTCAGTCGGCTGGACCCAGACTCAGGGCGGCGTCGGAACACATACGATCGACCGTGGAACCGGACATCAGCCCGACCCGGACTACGAAGCTTATGTCAAACAGTACGACGGCGAGGGCTGGACCAAGCTCAGCCAGGTAGTTGACGTCGCCGGCCCGGACCTTGGACTCTCGTTCTGGGCCCAGTTCGGTTTCGAGTGCCCGTCCACTTGCTGGCCAGTTGCCACGGTCTGCGTGGAGTATTATGACAATACGGATGCAATAGTAGGCGAGACCCGCTTCTACTACCACGACTTCCAGTGCGAATGGACTCGGACACCCACCCTGAATCTCATTGACATCACCAACCCGGACTGGAACCAGTACGACCTTGATATCCGGCAGGAGATTGAAGACAACCTGCCCGGCGTCAACCCCGAGGATGTTGCCAAAATAGGCGTTGCTCTTTATGACTACACCTCAGGTGGCTGAGGCAACCCCTGGGCGGAAGTTTCCGCCGACGACATAGTCCTCATCCAGCTCCAAGGTGTAAGCGAAGTAAACCGAGTCCAGGTAGTCCGCCGGTTTGAGAGCTTCCCGAGCCCTGCTGACCACCAGGCCACCATTCGCTACGAGCTTGGCTCGGCTTGCCCGGCTCTACTGCGCATCCATGACCCCAGCGGCCGGCTGGTAACAGAGCTTGTCAACTCCAGCCAGGCTCCAGGCACCTACTCATTCACCTGGAACTCCGGCACTGTTCCGTCCGGAGTCTACTACTGCACCCTGCAGACCGGGAGCAACACCCTTACCCGACCGCTGGTGGTAAACCACTAGCAGGCCGAATTATGGGGACACAATACCTAACTACTGACATCTGACTTCCGCCCGGTAGTCTTTCCCGGTGGCAAGACTGACGGGAATATCTTAGCCAGGAGTCAAACGACACGGAGATGAATGCCATCCGCGACCATAGCCGTACCGGCAGACCTCTCGGCAATGCGGCCTTTATCGAATTACGGATATCGGTGACGGTAACCGTTTTCCGAACACTGTCTATGACATGACCGCTGACAGCCAACCGCTCCCGGCCGACAGCCTACGGGTTCTGTGCCGGCCAAACCCACGCCGCCGCTTGACACACGCGGGCGAATCAGAGTAGAATTGACCGTGGTGAATGAAAGAGGACAGACCGGAAAACAGTGGTTGTCCCTAATTCGGGCCTAATTCGGGCCTGAAGCCAGCCCGAGCCTTGACGACCATCAGGAAAAGTCCTATACTGAATTTGGTGAGCAGAAAGACTGTCGGACTCCTGCTGTTGGCAGTGGCGCTGGCCAGCGGTCAGACGCTTGCGGGCCGGATAGTTATGCCTGACTCATCAGGCTTTTTCGGCATCGCCCTGAGGCCGGCAAGTGACACGATTCACGCCAAGGTATACCTTGGTGGTATCGGTGCAGTCGGAGTGTTGGCAGGACCAGAAGGACGACGGTCGGCGAGAATCGAAGTTGCGGGCGCCGGAAATCACTTCTTTCACGGTCTCATTCTGGACGAATCTTCACGGAAGCTGTACAGCATACCCGGATATGACACGCTGATAACGGTCATCGACACGCGGACCGACAGCGTGGTGGCCTTGATGACCGGCCCAAACAGATACTGGGTGATTTTCGACGGTATCGAGTGTGCCTGCCTGAATACACAGAACAATAAGCTTTATGTCTGGACTACCCTCGGACTTGCCCGCTTTGACGTATCTGCTGATACGTTGCTGGGCTGGGTTGAAATTCCGGTGGGTGTTTCGAACCCGGGCATGTGCCATAATCCGGTCAATAACAAGTTCTACTTCATCGCCTGGAACAACAGGGTTGCCATATTCGATGCCGAGGCCGATACGTTGCTGGACACAGTTCCGGCCGGGAACGGAGCTTGCCAGATAGCATACTTGGAACGGTGCAATAAGATATATGTAACGAATCTGATGGGGTCGAACATTACAGTGATTGACGGAGCCGGAGATAGTGTAATCTGCCATATCTCCACACCTGGCGGGCCGAACCGCATGATTATGAATAAAACCAGAGGGAAAGTCTATGTAAGCTGCGACCCGGGCTTCGTCGTACTTGACGGTTTTGGTGACTCGGTCCGGACCGTAATTCCGGCTCAAGGCGCGGCCGCGCACACCTGGAACCCCAGAACTGACAAAGTCTATCTTTCCTACGATGGCGGTGTCCTGGTAGCAGACGGTTCCTCGGACACGGTCCTCGCTGACATCAGTGTACCCATCTGGGTTGCGGGCGCAGTTTGTAATCCCGACAGCAATATCATCTACTTCTATGACGAGTGCACTTCCCAGCTCCTGGCCATTGATGGCAGTGCCGACACCATTATGTGGAGCGAATACACCGGCAGGCAGCCCGCGAAGTGGCGCCCGACAGCCTGGTCATCCTTGCACCGAAAGCTATATATCCGCAACCCGGAACAGTACGACGTAATAAGTATCGGGATTGACCCCTATATCTCTCCGCAGTCAATACCAGTGCCATGCACATCCAGGAGCAGTCACTGCGTGGCCTTAAGTCCGGACCAAGACAAGCTGTATGTATCAGAGCGGCGACGTCCCTGGACCTACATAGTGTCCTGCAGCACAGAAACCCTTATTGATTCCATACGGCTGACAGGCCGGCCTTACGCATACAAGGCGATTGAACCATTCAACCGACTGTATTGGGCTGTGAGTCCCCAGGATACCCAATTCCTGGATATTGTCGACACGAACACGGACTCAGTAATTAGTACGATTCCCTGCTCCTTCAATGGATATGCATCACCATGGAGCTTCTGCGCATTCAGCGAGACGTCGAACAAGGTCTACTGGCCCAGTGGGGACTCGGTCCTCGTAATCGATGTTGCAGGAGACAGCGTTCTCACTGTAGTCAGCATTGGGCCAAGGCGGTGGTGCAACGCTCTGTGCTGGCAGTCCATACGCGACCGGGTGTATGTAAGCACTAATGAAGGATTCGCGGTCATTGACTGCGCAACTGACAGTGTTGTCGCCGAGATACCATCTCAAACGGTCGTCTTGCATACCTGCTACAACCCGGAAGATGACAGAGTATACGGCGTAACTGAGCTCGGCTACCTTGCGGTCATCGACTGCAGCCAGAACCGTCTAGTTAGACTGATTCCGGTAGGCGGAGACCCCCAAATCGCTCCGGTGTACAATCCAAAGGGCAACAAGGTATTCATAGCCGCCGGGGGCTCAGTTGTCGCTTTTGATTGCCTGAGAGGTGAACTGGTAGACCCACGGATTGTCACAGGGTATGGCGTGTATTCCTTGAATGTTGACCCAGACTCCGGGTACATATTCGCAGTGTGTGGGAATTCAGCGGTGTATGTTATAGAAGATAGAATACCTGGAGCGCTGGAATCGAAACCCGAGAATCCACTGAATCTGATGTCACTTGAAGTTAAGCCGAACCCCGCGCTTGGCGGAGTGCTCATCAGCGTATATCTACCCAAACAGTGCCGGACAAAAATCGCGGTCTATGACACTGCTGGGCGCTTGGTCCAGGTGCTGGCTGACGACGAAACCGGCCCGGGCAGGCTCCAGGTGCACTGGGACGGGACAAGTGACGAGACCAAGGTTCCTGCCGGCACCTACTTCGTGAAACTGGAAACCAAAGCCGAGACCCTGACAAAGAAAGTCGTCCTGCCGCGCTAGGCCCCAGATAAAGAAAGGGGGTCAAGGATTCGAAGGTTCAAGGAGAGATTCCTCGTTTTGCTCAGGGCGGCTCAGCGCCGGATTGCCACGCGGCCTGCGGCCATGAGCCATCGAATTGCACATGCCTTTGGCAGAGCAGGGCAGGCTTTGTGTTGAGATTTCCATATCGGTCTTCGGGTGACGCTGGTCAGAAGTCACAGAAAAAGGCAAAGGCCGGGACAAAGGGTCAGGCAAAGGATGATGCAAAGGCTCGTGCAAAGAACGAGACAAAGGCTGAAGCAAAGGCTGCGACATAGACCCAGACCAAGGCCGAGACAAAGGCTGCGACATAGACCAAGGCAAAGGCCGACACAAAGACCAGGACAAAGCCCGATACAAAGGCTCAGACAAAGACCGAAACCAAGGCCGAGACAAAGGCTGAAACCAAGACCAGGTGTATTTTACCGGGACAAGAACGTTCACGGAGAACACCCGGTCCGATCGCAGTAGAATGGTAACAGATTATTATCAGGACATGGGTAACATCTGTGACATTAAAAGGAGGTGTCATTCATGTCTTGGTCGATATCGGGTATCGAGCATCTGCGAATGGAGTTTGTGATGATTGCACGAGCGCCTGCGGGGAGCAAGAGCGAAGCCTGCCGGCAGTGCGGGATCAGCCGGAAGACGGGCTACAAGTGGCTGCGGCGGTACGAAGCAAATGGTCTGGCCGGGCTGGCGGACCGGAGCTGTCGTCCTGACTCGAGCCCTTTGCGGGTGAGCGGAGACGTTGTGGTTGCGCTTGTCCGTCTGCGCAAGAAGCATCTGCACTGGGGGCCGAAGAAACTGCGGGTACTGCGTGCAAGAGAGGGTTGCGGTCCGGCGGAGACACCGAGCGGGGCGACCATCGGGCGGATTCTCTTGCGGTCGGGTTTGAGCGAAGCGAAAGGCCGCGGCCGTCCGCGTCGTTGGGAACCGGAAGGCCCGTTGAGCGAAG
>JAUWNN010000270.1 GCA_030612625.1 Caldifarciminota bacterium | reverse complement strand
TACAAGAGTGAATCCAGCCACGCATTGGAAGAGTAATTGGTGTGGCAGAACACCAGATACCGGTCGCCTTCGGTGTAATCGGTCTCAGGCATGACCCGGATGTCCGTGAAGTTGTCAATAAAGCTGGCGTAATGAGGAATCATCCAGTCGGCAACAACGGCCGGGTAAGTGCCGCCTGAATAGTCGACCTCGACCCGAATCTTCGATGCCACCTCGACTTCACCCCGGGCCGGGTTCACCTGGACCGGGTATACCTGGATATTGACAACATCCAGGTCGCGCCAGGCCCCGGTCTCAATTACCGACACATCATAGCCCGGATAGCTCACATCCTCGGCATAGAAACTGTGGTCGATTACGAACTCACCCGGTTCCTGGCCGTCCAGCAGCGGAGGCTGGAGTGGATACACTTTCGCAATCGCCAGCTTCCTGGTTTCCCTGGCCACCACCCGGGCCGTAACAGTAGCACCGGATGGAATCGCCAGAAGAACCGAAACTTTGGGAACCTGAGGCTTACCTTCCTCAAGCACCGCCATCACCTCACCCGGCAGGCTCAGTTGCGAGAACTCCTCGCCCTGGGTCAGGACCTGGGTCTTCTCAATACCCGGGACCGTCACCTCTAAAACGGTTCTCGTACCGCTCTGCTCGAGCACGGTGATTTCAGGACTACCAGTGCCGTTGCCGACCGGCTGCCATTCGGCAAACACGAATCCGGCCGCAACCAGCACTGCCAGTACTGTAAACACTCGTCTGGTCATCTTGGACCTCCTGTTGGTTTAGACTGTTCTGCCCGGACTGAAAGCCGACCGGTAGATGCTGCGCCCCCGGACCGCATCAGCTTCTATTCCAAGGCTTGATCACGAACACATTGTAGCATAGCATTACCCGACATCAAGTCAACAATTGCCCAGCAGTTTCTCTTTCACTTCCTTGTCTGTCAACTGACGCCACTCACCCGGCTTCAGCTTGTCCAGCATCAGACCGGCAACCCTGACCCTCTTAAGCCGGGTAACCTCATATCCCAGCACCTGAAGCATTCTCCTCAACTGCCGTTTCCTTCCCTGGGTCAGCACAACCTGCAGCCGTCCGGAACCGGTGCGCCTTACCCTCACCGCTTCGGCCGGACCATCCCCAAGCTGCACGCCTTTCTTCAATTCCTGAACCACTGAACGGTCACAAGGCCGGTCCAGTTCCACCTCATACTCCTTCTCCTTGCCATAGCGCGGGTGTGTCAGTCTCAAAGCCAGGTCTCCGTCGTTCGTCAGAATCAGCAGCCCTTCAGAATCCCGGTCCAGCCTCCCGGCAGGATACAACCGGCACCCCAGGTCCACCAGCCTGGTAACCAGAAGCCCCTTTTCCCGGCCTGGACGACAGGTACTCAGGTAACCTGCCGGCTTGTTGAGCATCACCACAATCCGGCCAGTTTGAGGCTTTACCTCCCGGCCTTGAACCGTAACCCGTTCCTTGCCGGGCACAACCGACATCCCGATTCGCGCACCAATGCCGTTAACAACGACCTTGCCTTCGCGTATCAACTGTTCGCAGTGACGTCTGGAACCGATGCCGGTTGATGCAAGATACTTCTGGAGTCTGACCGGTTTCACAAACAGCCGAATTCCAGGGACGATGAGAAACAGGAGCTAATAGAGTTGCTGGCCGACTCTGACCGAGTAGGTCTTGCCGTGGTATTCCACCTTTACATCATCAGACCCGACCTGGACTATCCGGCGTCCGCCGACATGGTCGCCGGTCTTCAGTCGCCGGTTGTCCACCACCGCATAGCGCTGCCCGGATCCATCAACCAGTATCATCTGCACCGTGTGGCTGGCCGACTGTGCCTTGCGTGAATACCCACCCTTGCTGGTGCGCTTGGTGCGTTTCGACCTTGACCGCCGCCGCTCGCGACGCGCCTTGGCTTTTTCTTCTCTTCTTTTCTGTTTCTCGAGCTTGGTAGCCTTTTTCCCTTTGGGCTTTATCCGCTTCTTTGAGGACTTCTTCGACTTGACTTCAGAAGTCTTTGACTTCGACTTCGCAGGCTGCTTGCTCCCGCTGCTCGTAATCAGGACCACAGCCACCACGATGACCACGAGACCGACAAGCGCGGCCACATAGCGAGCAATACCGGCTTTCTTCTTCTTGCCGCGCAGCGGAGCACGCATTCCGCCGGTGCTGCCCTTCTTGGAAGCCATCATATCAGTCACACCTCCGGACGCCTGCTATCTTGGTTCCAGCCATGTAATAGATTAGCATATAGAAGCGGCTCATGTCAAGCCCGGCAAGCTCAGAAATAAGCCCTCAGCTCACCGGTGAGTTGATGCTCACTTGCCCGGTCAGGCCGGTCTGAAAACCGGTACTGAAGTGTGGCGGTCAGGATGTCACTGAAAAGGTGATTGATTTCCAGGCCGGCGCTCGGGGTCCAGCCCAGAGGTCTGGTCAGGGCCACATCGAACGGAAGTTCCTCTATCGAAGCGCTGCGCTGGACGAATCCGACTGAGCCGCGGACCCTTGTCCGGTCTCCGATACCCCAGCCCCGCGCAACGCCGGCCTCTCTTGCGACAACACTGAATCTTCCGAGTTCGGGATAGGAAACCGGTTCTTCTATCGCTGTGTAGTCCAGACCAAGCAGAATCTCAAGCCCGAGCCAGGCTCCGATAACAGGCTCCAGTTCCGCTTTCCAGCCCGATTCGGCATAGTCACCCAGTGTGTCGCTGAACCGGCGTTCGTCCCCGGAGTTTTCAAGCCGCAGCCTCAAATCCAGATTCGGAATCCGGCTGCTTGAGATTTCCAGATAGTGCCGGTTTCGATTCGACCCCTTGCCCGTGACCGCCAGAGTCCTGTCAAAGCTGCTGGCACCACTGGTCCCGACATGGCCGGTAAGAACCGGCTCCAGCGCTCGCACCGTGAACCTGAGATTGTAATTGCGCAGATTCTGAAGCAGAGCGGTATCAGTCGCAGCACTGGTCTGGCTGTATGACCCACTCAGCATAACCGGGCTCAGAGCCGAAAGCTCGGCCGCAGCCGTGACGGAACGCTCTGTCGCCTGACTGAACTTGCCTTTCGCTACCAGAATCCGCTCATAAGTGCCGTCAGGGTCATAATAGTACCTGCCGGTCACCGAGTCCCGGCCATACTCACCATTACCCGGACCCACATAACGGAACACCTCATCCCTGAGCTGAACAAGACGGTGCGACTGGCTGAAGTCAGCCTGGACCCGCACGCCTGCAACCGGTGATACGGTCGTAGCGACATTTCCCAACCACTGGCTCCAGTCCTGTCCGATATTCTGGAAGTAGTGCCGATTCTGCCTTGCCAGCCGGGTCTCAAGCCGGAACTCCTCCCCCGGATTCCAGTCGATTTCGGCCTGGGCCAGCCCGCCGTCTTCGGCCTTCTGCATCCCTTTGGTTGAGTCCGGCTCATCAGCCTGATAGAACCTGTACTCAAGTCCGGCCCTCAGCTTCTCGACCGGCTGAACCCCGAGCCCACCGCTCCAGACCCGGCTTCGTTCTTCAGGACGATTCAGCATCGTCAGGCCGGCCTTGGGCAGAAACCAGCCGATTCTCGGACCCAGGCTTACTCTGTGCCTGCTTTCGTCACCAGCCAGGCCGGTCTCACCCATAAGCCAGCCCAGTCTGGCCCTTGCCTGGTAGCGTTCAACAGCCCCTCCTTCCTTCTTTGTCAGG
>JAUWNN010000079.1 GCA_030612625.1 Caldifarciminota bacterium | reverse complement strand
TGGGGAAATACTGTCAAGAACATGGCTTCCTGGGATTCATAGTGGGACTAGCATCCGATTCTCAGCCCCAGTCTGGCCACGAAGTGGGGATTCATTTCTATCGCGTCTCCGCTATTAGAGGTATTCCGACAGGCTCCTAGGGAATCGCGGATTCTGCCATAGGCAATTCCATGCCACGTGACCGGAATCCCAACCGGCGCAGCCGGAATTTGGAACAGAACGACCCTCTTCCCGGCATATGACACCTCGTGAATGGCCGCAAAGGTCAACTGGTAGCTGGTGAACTTCGCCACCTGTTGTTTCAGCTTCTCCAGCCCGGGCGCTTGAGACCGGTAGCCGGAGCCGACTACCCGATGCGGCACTTCATTCGTCACGCCGAACACCAACCATCCGCACCGGCGCCCGGCCAAACGCGCCTCATTACTCAGAGCGCTGAAGTACTTCCCTAGCTCATCAAATGAGAAGTTGTTCTTGGCTTCCTTGAACTCCAGCCACTCGGTCTCGTGCGACTCCTCCCGCAGCCGGTCTATCAAAGCTACAAGTTTGGGCTCGGCCTGTTGCGTCAAGTCCTATGCCTTCTCGTTCCTCGCCCCGCGGCCCATGCGGTACTTGATGTCGTAGTTGATGATGAAGTCCAGTCTATGTCGAACCCGAGGTGTATCATTAACTACCACTATCTGCAACGCGGGTCCTGACAGTCCTGGAGTGGAGGAGCTCTGTCGCATCCCAGATGTCCTCGATGCCAAGGATAGCAGCGAAGATTCTGTCGCTCTTGTCGGTAATGTGTCTGCAGGCAGCCAAGTTGAAGGTACCCACCTTCTTCCCTGCGTTGGTCTTGAAGGATACGGCGCCCGACATTGCCTGTCGGAGTTCCGTCGCAATAGACAGCAGCTTCTGGTTCGACTCTCTGGTTAGCTTCGTGAGGTCCACGGGGAAGCCTCCGTACATCCATCCCGCTACGTGGAAGTCGTCGCCGACAATCGCCCAATAATCAAGCATGAGCTTGCCGTTCAAGAGCAGAAACGCCACATCGCGCGTGGTTGCATCGGCGAAGTACAGCGTGTCGTACTGCGTCTGGCTGATCGGCTGGCCCTCTGCGTCGAAGCAGGGCGGCAGTTCATGACTGAAGCTCAGCCAGTTGTACGCGGACTTCTTCACATGAAGCACATGCCGTGTTCTGCGCGACGAAAAAGAGAGGCCCAGCCGTTCACCCTCTTGGTTTCGAAGGCGTTCAAATCCCTGCACCAACTTCTCCTGCGACGACTTAGCGATACGACCGTCCCAAGCGCGGGGATCAAAGGGTGAGTAACAGATGCACGGGAAAAGGAAACCCCGTTCCTTCCCGTACCATCGGTGTAGCCTAGTGGTGTACCGTACGCATCCCTTCGATGAGTTCGCAGCAATCACAATCGTATTGCGTACTCGGACGTCGTAGTTGAACAGGGCAGACGGTATTCTCCCAAATGACGAAAACCAACATTCCTTGTCGTCTCCAAGATAGAGACTACGGCAACTACCGAAGTCCTTGCTGAAACCTAGGCTCAAAGGAACTATCATCCCGCAGCGTCCCAAACTCGCAAGGAGATGGAGCGTTCGTTCCAGGAACCATGCGTAGACATCGGGGCAGCCTTCCGACTTGTACCCCTTCACGGTACACCCTCTCCGCACCTTGGTGGACTGAATGTATGGCGGATTGCCGATGACGACATCAAACCCGTCTTTGTTCATAATGCCGTAGAACTCGCTGTACCAGTGGAAAGGCTGGTGCGCCTTGCGCCACTTACCGAAGGCTGTATCGGACTTCACGTACGCTTCGCCATACTCTGCCGCCAGGCTGCAGTCCAACTCCTCGCGCAGGTCCGCGAGTCGCTTGGACAAGTCGGCCTTGGCGTCAGCAAAGTCGCGCGCATTCATGCCTTGCTTGACTTGCATTGCTCGGAACTGCTGGAATGATCGAGATGCGATTCTTACCTTCTCCTGCACGTCGGGCCATGCAAGCTGGCGTACGAGGTCCGTCTTGTGGGCGAGTTCGGCCTGTGCTTCGCGGGCGTAGCCGACGAGCGTGTTACCGCAGCGGATGTTGAAGTCGATGTCGGGCAACGGCTCGATGCCGAAGTTGTCCTTGTCCGGGTCAGGCTCAACCTGGGCCGCGAGCTTGAGAAACAGCCGGAGCTTGCAGATTTCGACCGCTTCTTCCATGATGTCCACACCGAACAGGTTGTTGATGATGATGGACTTGAATACGAAGTACTCGCGGCTCGGATGCTGGGCTACCCGCTTCAGGGTTTCCTTGAAGTCTTTGTACTTGTCGGCCCGGTGCTTCTTGCCTGAAGTCTCCAGTTCATCGAGGAACGTCTGCATCCGGTCCAGGCAGGCTTCGTACAAGGTTTCGAGAATGTTCAGGGCAGCGAAGAGGAACGCGCCTGAGCCGCACGCCGGGTCCAGGATGCTGATGCCGGATTCCGGTTTCTGGTTGGACTTGTCCGGCACCCGGCCGGCAATCGCACGCCAGACTGCGCGCAGCAGTTCCGGGCCTTCGCACTGCTCGACAACGTCCTGCGCGAACTGGCAGATGTCCAGGTTGTACGTAATCAGGTCATTGATGTCCCGGACTTCACCTACGGCCAGCTTCTGCCTGAGTTCCAGGCAGCGCGTGCGTCGGGCAACGTACTCCCGCCAGGTCTCAGTGGGCAACGTCAGTTTCTTGCCATCGTCATCGACCAAGTCCGCTTCGCGCAGATTGTACCGCTTGTCGAACATCCGGGCTTTGGGGTCGTGCATGCCTTTCTGTACGAAATCAGGCAGCCGGGATTCGGGGATGACATCGCCGGCCTTATCTATCACGCCTTTCCTGACTGCATCGTAGATGTACCGGTCTGGGTTCTCCTGCAGCAAGCGCCAGACCGACTGCTCGCCTTCAAACGCGACTTTGCACTTGTCCCGGGCCATGTCGAAGATACGCGGGACCACCGTATTCCGGCAGATGTACCCGGTGATATCCTCTTTGGTGTAGTATGCACCCATCTGCTTCTGGTTGATGTATTTCTCGAAGATGTAGCCGAGCACGTCCGGGTTGATTTCATTACCCTTGTGCAAAGGACGCTCATCCAAGCGCCACCGGTATTGGTCGAAGAATGCGAACAGCTTGTCGAACGCCGTATCAGCAATCCTGATTTCCTTGCCGTACCGCTCCTCGATTTCATGAACCTGGAATATCCCACCGTTGAGATATGGCACTCTGCCAAGGAGTTTCCTGGTAGCGGCTGAGCGGTCTTCTTCTTTGCGGGCGAAGCCCTTGAAGAACAGTGCGCACAGGAAGTCGCGGTAGAACCGGTCCTTGCCGCGCTGCTTGCTCTGAACCAGCTTGTCGCGTAGGTAGTCCGGGTTGCTGTCCAGGAACCCCTTCTTCTGGACGAAATAGATGAACATCAGCCGGTTCAGCATCACCGATACGTACCACCGGTGCATATCCTTGTCCGGGATGCCCTTGATGAACTTGAGGAAGGCTTCGTGTTCTATCTTGAACCGGTCGTAGAACCGTTTGGTGACACGCTCGACATCGAATACGGCCCGGACCCGGCTGGTTACGTCCCGGATGGTAATGTCTGCTTCTTCTTCCAGGCTGAAAGCCACAGCCTGCAGTTTCTGAAGCAGGGCATCACCCGACTGGTTCGGGTAGAGTGTGTGTTCCCGGCATGCGGCCGGCTTGCCTGGTTCGCGTTTCACCCATTGCCAGACCTGGGTTTCCTTGTCCTTATCCACAAACACGAGAATGTGCTCGTGGACGAGCTTGACTACCTGCCGTTCAATCTTGAGCCGGGTCTGGTAGTCCGGCGGAACGTCGGTGGCACGCGGCGTGCAGGCCAGAACAGCCATGCCGTGCTTCTCGGCGATACCGGCAAGACTGAATTTCTGTCCGTCGACTGACACCTCTGTCTTTGTCCGGTGTATGTCCCAGCCCAGCTCTTCGATGAACAGCGACTCGAAGTCCAGGGCTCTGAGATACTCCCGGGCTCTGGCAAGGTCCATCGCCATGACTTACTTCGCCTTCTTGTTCTCAACCAGGCCCAGAGAGCAGATTATCTCAGGTTCTTGCGCCCGCTCTTCTTCGTGGACGATACACAGCCTGCCGTCGGCTCTCAGTTCAACAACCAGCTTGGCCAGGTCTTCGTCCGAAACCCCACTGCGCAACTGACGGTTCAAGGTATCAGTCGCTGACTGCCGAAGCGGATGCTTGTAGATGTCCTCCAGTGTCTTGCCCAGTTCCTCGGGCTTGAACAACGAATCCTTTTCCTTTTCCGCATAGGTCTTGAGTCTTTCATACGTTCGGAACCTGGCTCCTGACGGCCGCCCCAGTTGACCGCCGACCAGTTTCTCTTCCTCGGCAATGAACGTGACCCCTTTGCGGACCAGTTGATGATGTTTGTCCTGGCGGGGCAGTGCCGGAGTGTCAGGCTCGCACTTCGCCGCCTTCAGGATGGCAAATTGAGATTCGGTAATGCTCTTTCCGCTCTTGTCAATCCAGGCCAGGGCGTCGTTGCCTTCGCCGGTTCGCACGTAGACGAGCACGCCTTCCGGCTTGTCAGGCTCAGGACAGTGGGGCCGCGTCGAGTACACGACCGCGGGTAGGTTCGGGACTATCTTCTCAAGGCCCGGGTCTTTCTGCAGGACGTTCTTCCAAATCTGATATGCGTAGGATGCCAGGTCGACTTCGGTCTCGTCCTCGCCGTCGAGAATCCCTGCTTTTTCGTTGTACAGGTCTAGCACGGTTCGCTTCTCGTGCTCGTCTTCGAAGAACATCTCATCAGTGCCGACAACCTCGGCATTCTCCTGCAGGCGCTGCCTGACTCTGGTTCGCAGGTGGATGATTCGCTCCACCCCTTCAGCCGGCAGAAACGAGTAGCAGTAGATTTCTTCTTTGTCCTGGCCGATACGGTCAACCCGGCCCGCGCGCTGCACCAGGCGGATGATAGCCCAGGGCAGGTCATAGTTCACTACTACCCGGCAGTCCTGCAGGTTCTGACCTTCGCTGAGCACATCAGTAGCCACCAGAACGCGCAGCTCTTCTGCCGAACTGACCCGGTCCCGCTTTTCGTTACTGACCGGACTGAACCGCCATGCCAGAGCGGTCGGGTCTGGAGAACCGCCGGTGACACCGGCGAGCTTCTCCACGCCGCGACTCTGGAGTTCCCTTTCCAGGTATTCCACCGTGTCGGCGAACTGGCTGAACACGATGACCTTCTCGTCGGGATGTTTCCGCGTGAGCAACTCGAGTAGAGCAGCCAGCTTTGTATCCTTGTCCGGGTCCCAGTCTCCGCAGGTCTTCAGGACCCTCATCAATGCCTGGGCGTCTTCTTTCAGGTACTTGGCCAGCGTGACCTGAAACAGGTCGGCCCGCAGCCATGCGAAACGGCTTCTGTATCGCGTTGCGTAGTCCTCGTAGACCTTCTTGGCTAGATGTCTGAAGTCCGCCTCGGACCGAAGTGCAACCACCACAGGTCCAGCTTCCGGGCTACCGGTGTCATCGTCATCAAAGAACCCGGTCAGGTCAACATCACCGTCAAATGCCCCAGGGTCGAGCATCCCGGCATCCTGGGTTCCTATAGGTAACTCCAAGCCATTTTCTGCGGCATGCAGATAGACATAGTTGCGCAGGACGTGCCGCCGAACTGACTGAATGAATGCCTGCCCGCCGCTTTCCAGACGCTTGAATAGATTGGTCCGGCAGAAACCCATCAGCCGCCTGCCGCCACGTGCGAGGTCATCCAGCTTCTTGCGTTCGGACTGAGTAGGCTGTATCTTGGGAGAAGGAACGGCATAGTTGCCAAGTCCGTAGCGAGGCAGGTAGAGATTGCTAATCGTCGCAACGACATCGGTCGCGTATAGCCGGGCATACTGGTCTTCAGGGTCCGACTCGTCAATTCTGAACTTGACGGTCCTCGGGATACGCGTGGGGAACGGTTGTCGCCGGCCATCCTCGAACACGAGGTATTTTCGGCCGGTCTTGGTGTCGGTCTCTGCGTAGTTGTCCTTGATGAAGCTGCGCGTCCGCCGGACCATGTACAGGCGCATCAACTCTCGCCAGTCATCGGCATGCTCGCTGTGGTCGAAGGCGGCCAGGGACCGAACCGGGCACTGGTGCTGACGGATGAACTCGGTTTCACCCAGCCGGCGCAACTCCATCTCAGGCCGAATTCCAATGTCCGTGTCATCTGGGACGAACAGCCTGAGTTGGTTGGAGAGGTCCTTGTAGGTCTTGTTGTATGGTGTGGCGGTCAGCAGGACGACTTTGCTTTCGTTCTCCCTTATGTACTCCTGGATTGCGCGGAACCGTTTGCCTTCTCGATTGCGCAGGTTGTGGCTTTCGTCGATAACCACAAGCCGGAAGCGTCGCAGGTCAGGCAGTTTCTGGATAGCCTGACTGACCGGCACCACCCTGCCGCGCAGTCGGTACCGGTCCTTATAGTCGTTCCACATTCTGTCGAGGTTCTTGGGGCAGATAATCAGGGTTTCAAGCCCGAAGTCGTCCTCGAATATCCGGGCTAGAGCGCAGGCCATTAATGTTTTGCCCAGGCCGACCACGTCGCCGATCAGCACGCCGCCCCGCTTGTTCAAGTGATGCGCCGCAATTTTCACCGCGGCTTTCTGAAACTCGAACAACTTGGTCTCGAAATCGCGGGGGATTCCGAATTCAAGAAGTCCGTCTCGAGCTTCTCGGCACAGATGGTAAGCCATCTTCAGGTAGATATGGTAAGGGGGAGGTGTGACCTCTCTGGCCCAACTCTCGTTGATAATTTCTACCAGTTCGTTCGAGATGTCGATACACCAGTGTTCGTTCCAGCGGTCCTCGAACCAGCCGGCGAGCTTCTGGCAGGCATCACGGTCCATTACGTCCACGTTCAGTTCGCCCTGCTTCAGCAGGCCCGAAAGCGTAAGGTTGCTGCTGCCGAGGTAGCCAACGACCGGATTGACCGGGTCGGGGCGGAAAAGCAGGTAGAGTTTGGCGTGGAGAGGATGAAGCAGGAACAGTTTGACTACCACTTTTCCGGCCTTGATTTGAGCCGCCAGGCGACGGAGACCGGCCTCATCCTGATTCGTCGGACAGCCGAAGGTCAGTTGCTCGCGGAACTGCTGAGCCATCCTCTTCTTGAGTTTGGCCGCGGTACGATTGTCCATGCGTTCTTCTGTCTGTGCGACGGACAGTGCTTCGCGCAGTTCGTCACCCGGTAAGCGCTGCATTCCGACAAGCAGACGGCAGCAGTTGCCCTTACCTCCGCTCCAGTTCTCTATGTGACTATCCAGTTGTTGCCAGCCCCGGAGATTGAAGTATCCGACGCAGAAGTCGGCCCGTTCAGATACCTTGAGAGTCTCGACCAACGCCGAGACTAAATCTTGCTCTATGTTGTCGAATATCCGTGGCATTATTCGTTTCCTTCTGGCAGCATTTCTCTGCCACTATGCCCGATTTCGGGCCTCAGGTCAAGCGGAAAAGGATGGGCCGCCTTCCGCTCACCGCAGACCGCCCGGCTGATTTTCGAATGCCGAATGCCGAGTGGCGAAGTGCGGTCGGAACACAAAGGCATAGAGGATATGACAAATGCCGGGTTCCGAGTGTCGATTGCCGGATTGGGGCTTTCGGAGTGCGGGGGACAAGCGTCAGCTTGCGGTTCTCGGTGAAGCATAGAGCAAGCCGGTGGTTTGAGTCTGACTTTGGTTGGGCTATGGCGAGCGGCACTATTTGCTCCTGCCCGGGTTGACAGCGGGTCGAATCCTGGTTAAAGCTAGGTGATGCGATGGCTGATGTTCCGAATTGAGAATGAGCGGTTTCCGTATCAACTGCTGATTGAGCATGAGCCGGGCCGGTTCCTGAACTACCGGGTTCAGGATAAATGGCCCGGGCCGGGCAGGAGCATCTTCTGCATTGCCAAGGATGAGTTGACCGAGGAGGAGCTTCCGGTTGAGCCGGAGCCGGTGGACAGTTGCGAAATCAGAGCCATATCGCACTATGGCCGGAAACTCGTCGTGGTCCTTGACCGTAAAATCAGGAAGCGGTCCTGGTTCATAACGGTTGAGAAGAAATCGAAGACTGACCCGAACCGGACGTATCAGCAGACATTCTGGATTACCCAGTCTTCGGCTGCGGCCCGGCGGGGCGGTGCTTATCTCTCGAAGCGGGGCAAGCGGGACGGGCTTTTCATTGTCCGGGACAAACGGGAGCGGTATGGTTACCGGTTTCCCAGGCACGAAGTAGAAAAGGCTGTGCTGCCGTGCGGCGACTATGCGCTCAGACTGTCGAGTGGCGAAACCATCGCCGCAGTGGAGCGCAAGACCCGTGACCAGCTCCTGCATGACATCGGAACGCTCGACGTCTTGAAGGCGAGTCTGCTGGAGATGGTTGAAACCTACAAGTACAAGGCCTTGGTGATTGAGGCGACTTATCGTGATTTGGTTGACCCGAAAAAGAGCCGGTTCTATTCGGGTGGTTTTGTGGCCGAGGTGATTGCCGAGCTTTTCATTACTTTTCCCGGACTGCAGATAGTTTTCTGCTCAAACCGGAAGTTCGCGACTGAATGGGTTGAGCGGTACTTCCAGCGGATATCGAAACTCGAAGAGCCGGAGCAAAACAGGTAGTGACGGCCTGAACCGGCAAGTGCTCGAAGCAATCTGCGAACAGACTTTCAGCATTCTGCCGGATTCCTGATGTTCGGCATTCGGAAGCCGTCGTGCGCAAATGTCGCGGGCTCCCCGCGGTTGGCGGAAAACGGGCGGTATTCTGCCGAAGGCAGATGCCATCCGATGGCTCAAGGGAATCTCTCTGCTGTTGTGAGCGGCAGGCGGTTAGCTGTAAGCGGTCAGTGGGTTGCGGCGGGCAGAATTGTGTCCCCTTATCTCGTCCGGTTTGCGTCCTCCGGATTCCTGTCCGGGTCTGTAGTTCTGATTTCTGGTCTCTGACTTCTGAATTGTCCGTGAGATACTGCCGTGCTTCGCGGTCGCCTGTTTGAGTGCAGCGCACAGGCAGGCCGACATGCGGTTAGCGCGCCGGCTTGTCGGCCACCCATTGCTGGGAAAGCCGGCGGCGATGCTCGACGCAATCCCGGAGATAGAAGTTGATCAGGCTCTGATACGGAAGACCGGTCTCCGCGGCCAACTCCTTGAAATACGCAACCGAGGTTCGGTCAAGCCGTATCGTAATGGACTTCTTCAGGCGCCGGGTATACGGGTTCTTCCGGCTCTTCATCCCGGCAAAGTCATAGTGTGCTCTCATGGGTCTAGCTCCAATACACTTCTGCTTCGCTCTTGTCCGCCTTGCGCGCCGAGATGATTCGAATCACCGATTCGCGCTCCCGGTAGCAGTGGCAGACGACCAGAACACGGAGGCGGCGGCTCATGCCCAGAAGAATGAACCGGTCCTCGCTCTCCGAATGGTCCGGGTCAGCGTACTCTCGCGCATTCTCGTCGTAGAAGACGGTCTGGGCTTCCTCGAACGAAATACCGTGCTTGCGCCGGTTGGCGCGGTCTTTCTTCGCATCCCAGACAAACGTCAAGTCGCTCACAATTACATTGTATGCATATCAGCCATACTGTCAACGACAACCGGCCTGGGCAACCCAGGAACCGAAGTTGAACCACTAAGACACAAAGTCACTAAGGCCAGGATTCAGACAGCACGCGGCTTTGCGCCTCTCCGTTGCTTGGGATTGAGCGCACCCGTCAGGTGACGCTTCCATCTGATTCCGGCCCCTCGGCTTTGTGCCCTTTGTGCCTTTGTGTTGAAATTCCTATATCGGTTTTCGGGGGCAAGGTCGGCTTTGTCAGCCGGTCTCCCAGGAGTAGCTCTGCAGTGAGGCGAAGAGATGCTCGGCTTGCGTCCTCCGGATTCCTGTCCGGGTCCGCAGTTCTGATTTCTGGTTTCTGGTCTCTGACTTCTGAATTGTCCGTGAGATACTGCCGTGCTTCGCGGTCACCGATATGGGGCAGTGTCTCTCCGGCCCTTCCGCGAATGTCAAGATTCGAGACCTGGCCCCTTGCCTCGGAAGAAACCGAGAGTACCGGCAGTTCGAGGCCGGAATAACAGAGGAGTTTTCACAGGGCCTCGGGGCCTGAAAGCCGGAGTTTTGCTTCAGCTTTCCAAACCGGCAGCCAATGCCGTTGACAGGAGAAGAAGCCGACCTAGAATCGTGCCGTGTATAGCAGGCTTACGCTTTTAGTCATTGTTCTGGCGTTCCTTGCCGGCTGCCCCAAGCCTGACAGCCGGGTCGTTGTGAAGTTCTGGCATGCGCTGGGGGATGAGTCAGGTAAGCCGTTGACGGCGATGGTGGCCGAGTTTGAGAGCACGCACAAGAATATTCGCATCGAACTGGTCGGGATGGGTTCATACGACGCGCTGGCCCAGAAGCTGATGGGCGCTGTTGCGGTCAAGAGCCCGCCGACCATTGCCCAGATGTATGAGAACTGGACCACCCAGCTTCATGAGAACGGCAAGCTTGAGTTCCTTGAGGATTTTGTGCGCGGGCCGGACGGGTTGTCCGAAGAGGAACTTTCCGACATCTATCCGGCTGTCCTTGAGAACAACCGCTGGGATGGAAAGCTGCTGACCTTGCCGTTCAACAAGAGCGTGCCGGTCTATTACTACAATGTCGAGATGCTTGCGGCGGCCGGGTATGATGAGTTCCCGGGAACCTGGCCCGAGTTCCGAAAGATGTGCAAAGGGACGATGAAGCGGGATGCAGCAGGCAAACCTCTGGTCTGGGCGACCGCGGGCGGGACCGATATCTGGGTGTTCGGGTCGATGCTGTTTCAGCGGGGCGGCAGATTTCTGGATAGGGAAGACGGCCAGCCGGAGTTTAATAGCCAGATGGGGATTAAGGCATTGGAGTTTCAGCTTGAGCTTGTGCACAAGGATAAAGTGCAGAATACCGATGTGGGCCGGAACCCGGTTGAAGACTTCCTTGTTGAGAGAATTGCTTCTCTGCGCGGTAGCTCAACCTGGCGGGCCGGGATGCTCGAGGAGGAGAGCTTCCCGGTGGGAATGGCGCGGGTGCCGACCTGGGACCGGCCCGCGGCAATCGTCTATGGCACGAACGTCGGGATGTTCAGGAATGCCAGACCCGAGGAGAAGCGGGCGGCCTGGACGTTCATCAAGTGGTTCCTGGCACCGGAGCAGCAGACCGACTGGTCGCTGGGAACCTGGTATGTGCCGATTTCCCGTCGGTGCCTTGAGGACCCGCGGATTCAGGAGCGGTTTGAGAATACGCCGGGACTCAGAGAAGCGTACGGCCAGATGGAGCATGCGGTGTTCGAGCCTAAGGGATTGAAGTGGCTGGCCGGCAGAAAAGCTCTGGTCGAGGAACTCGAAGCGGCCATGCTCGGGCAGAAGACCGCAAAGCAGGCGCTGGATGATGCGGCCAGACGCTACGCCGAAGGCCGATAGACCGGGAATTCCAGCACTAAGACACAAAGAGCCTAGCGCGGCCCCCCGGAGAGCCGCAACCAAACCAGGATTAGCCACGAAATCACGAAAGGCACGAAACGGAAGCCAACCGCCAAGAACGCCAAGGGAAAAGTGAACCACAGATAAACACAGATGGACACAGATAAGGAGAAGTCATAGGGCAAGAGCCAAAGTGCAAGAGGCAAAACCGCAGACCCGGCTGTCATTGCGAGGAGGGCGTTCGACGCCCGACGTGGCAATCTTCTGGAGAGGAAGACCGCCACGGGCTTCGCCCTCGCGGCGACAGAAGT
>JAUWNN010000186.1 GCA_030612625.1 Caldifarciminota bacterium | reverse complement strand
CGCAGATTACGCAGATTGCACAGATAGAGTCCGAAAAGGAATCTGCGTTCATCGGTATTCATCTGCGGTTACTTCTCTTTCGTGCCTTTCGTGATTTCGTGGCTAATCCTGGTTTGGTTGCGGCCCTTCGGGGGCCGCGCTAGGTTTATCTGTGTCTATCTGTGGTTTCTTTGCTCCAATCGGCGCAGAGCGGCCTAGGCCGGAGTACATTCCGGCCCGAGAAACGCATATCGGCCCTGCATTTCAGGCCTACGGTAGTCGGGCAGCAGTTTCGGTGACCGCCGGTCCTTTGGGACCCCGGCCGCTTTCAACTCCTCGACAAACGGCCCGACGTGACTTGCCCCGATTTCCGGGGCCTGTTTCATCGCCTTGGCTGCTTCTGCCGCGGCTTCGCCTGCGCGGCGGCCGAACACCAGGATATCGAGCAGGGAGTTGCCCATCAGCCGGTTCCGGCCGTGGATTCCGCCGACCGTTTCGCCCGCGGCATACAAACCCTTGACCCCGGTTTCGGCTTTGCCGTTGACCAGAATCCCTCCATTCTGGTAATGCTGGGTCGGGTAGGTAAGCACCGGCACTTTGTCCATTTCGATATCGTACCGCGCGAACTGGTGGAACATCGCGGGCAGCGAACTCCGGACAAACCCTTCACCTTTCAGCACGTCAAGCAATGGCGAATCAAGCCAGACCCCGACTCCACCGGTCGGCGTATCGATGCCCTTCTTCTGCTCCCGGCACTCGCGGATTATCGCTGACGCGGTGATATCCCGGCTTTCCAGTTCGTAGATGAACCGGTTGCCTTCGGAGTTGACCAGGTGGGCGCCGAGGCTACGCACTTTCTCGGTAATCAGCAGCCCGACAATCTGCTCCGGGTACGCGACCCCGGTCGGGTGGTACTGAATCGTATCGATGAACGCCAGTTCGGCCCCGACTCGGTAAGCCAGGACCAGGCCGTCCGCGGTCGCGCCGTAATGGTTGGTGCACGGGAAACCCTGCATGTGCAGTCTGCCACACCCGCCCGTCGCCAGAATCGTGGTCTTCGCCCGCACAATCCGCTTCTGCCCGGTCTCAAGATTCACCAGCACCGCGCCGCTCACCGCACCTTTGGAATCGGTCAGCAGTTCTATCGCGGCCGCAAACTCGACCTCCGGGACGTCGTGATTGAGCATCTCGTCCCGCAGCACCCGCATGATTTCCGCGCCGGTGTAATCCCGGCAGAAATGCATCCGCTTGCGCGAAGTGCCGCCCCCGTGGATGGTCTTCATCGTGCCGTCGTCTTCCTTGTCAAACATCACCCCGAGCTTTTCGAGCCAGGTGACAACTCCGGGCGCGTCCATGACCAGGGCTTTGGCCAATTCCGGCACGTTCTTGAAATGACCGCCTCCGAGTACGTCCAGGTAATGCCGTTCCGGCGAGTCGTTCGGTTTGTCCGCTCCCTGGATTCCGCCCTGGGCCATCCGTGTGTTCGCATCCCCGACCCGGAGCTTGGTCACCAGCAGCACGTTCGCACCGGCTTCCTTTGCAACCAGGGCCGCAGATACGCCCGCGCCGCCGCCGCCGATAACCAGCACGTCAACGTCATAGTCCGGGCTTCCGAAATCAAGTCCCCCGACATCGGAAACCGGGTAGGCTTCGAGCACGTCCGCAAGCTCGTGCGGAGTGCGCTGGCCTTTGTTCGGCCCGACCGTCAACTCGCGCATCGACTCCTCGATGTAATCCGGGTGGAAGCCTTTAAGTAATTCCTTTTTCTGGTCTGCGGTCCGCATCACGAATTCCTGGTCCATCCGTTCCTTGCGGGTCCCTTCGAGCCGCTTGATCGATTCGCGCATGCTTTCAGGATATACCATATTCTTCTAGCGCGGCTCGATGTCGCGGATCTTCTTGTCGTAGAAACGCTTGCTCAATTCTTCTTCGCTCATTTGCGTCAGCTTGTCAACTCCGGGTTCGCACTCGCCGGCTTCAATCTCCTTCAACCGTTCAGCAAGGTCCGACGCCCGCTTGTGCAGCTTCGCGCCGACAATCCGCCGGGCAAGAAGCCCAACGTTGTAATGGACGATTTCGGCCGGGCACCGGCTCGCGCACAGGCCGCACATGATGCAGTCGAAACTCATGTCCGCTACCGCCTCATGGTCCCCACGGATTGCGGCATTGATGTACCCCATCACGTCGATATCCTGCGGGCAAATCTTGGTGCACGAATTACAACTGATGCACCGCATTATCTCCGGATAGTACCGGACCAGGGTCTGGGTTGTCGGCTCCAATGTCTCGATGTCGTACTTTGCCTTGTTCGCCGGGTAAAACGGCAACTGGGTAAGGAACATCCCGTCCTCAATCACGGTCTGGCAGGCCAGTCCGACTTTGAGCTTATACGAATCCTTGGTCCGATACACGGTCCCGCACGCGCCGCAGAACCCGCCCCGGCATCCGCACCCGCGGATAAACTGGTAACCCGCATACTCCATCGCATTCATGATTGTCAGGCCTGCGGGAACCTCATACGCCTTGCCCATCACGTGGATGGTAACGAAAGAGGAGGGGTCAAGGGGTTGAGGGGTCGAGGGGTCAAGTCCTGGTTCTGCGTCCGTCGGAAGACCGACCGCTACGCGAGCGCAGGTGCCATCCGATGGCTCAACCCTGGAACCCTTGGACCCTTGGACCCTTTTCTTTCTCATTCCCTGCGGTATTCTGCCATCCCCTTTTCGTACAGGTCCTCACCGTACATGTCGTTGACTACAATCGCCGGGAAATCTTCGACTTTGAGTTCCCGCACCGCTTCCGGCCCCAGGTCCTCATAGGCAATCACTCTGGCATCCTTGATACTCTTGGCAATCAGGGCCGCCGCGCCGCCGACCGCAGCGAAATAGACCGCTCGATACTTCTTCATCGCATCAAGAACAGGCTGAGTCCGGTTACCCTTGCCAATCATGCCTTTCAGCCCTTTCTCCATCAGCAGCGGCGCGAATGAGTCCATCCGGTACGATGTGGTTGGACCGGCAGACCCGATCGGTTTGCCCGGAGGAGCCGGCGACGGCCCGACGTAATAGATGATCGCGCCGTGGGGGTCGAACGGCAGGTCCTTGCCCGCCTCAATCGCATCAACCAACTCCTTGTGCGCCAAGTCCCGGCCGGTGTAGATGGTACCGGTTATCAGCACCGAATCGCCGGCATGGAGCCCGGCAACCGTCTCTTCAGTCAGCGGAGTCGTAATCTTCTTCACCATTCTCAGCCTCCCCCTGAACGTTCAACGTTCATCGGGTCCGACATTTCGCATTCTGCACTTTGCACTTTGACTTCTGCCTTCATTCAGAGAACTACGGTCTTATGCCGGGATGCATGGCAACACATATTGACCGCTGTCGGCATCGTTGCAATATGGCACGGAAAAGCCTCAATGAACACCGCCAGCGCGGTCACCCGGCCGCCAAGTCCCTGGGGCCCGATGCCGAGCTTGTTGATTCGTTCGAGCAACTCCTTCTCCATATCCGCATAGAACGGGTCCGGATGGACCGAACCGACCTTTCGCAACTGTGCCTTTTTGGCATTCATCGCACACTTCTCAAAAGTACCGCCGATAGCAGCCCCGACGATAACCGGCGGGCACGGATTCGCTTTGGACCGTCTGACCCGGTCAACCACGAAATCCTTGAATCCTTCGGCACCGGCCGCCGGGGTCAGCATCTTCACTTCGCTCATATTTTCCGCGCCCCCGCCCTTGGGCTGGACCGTAATCTTCAACTGGTCCCCGGGAACGATGTCAATGTAGATAATCGGCGGGGTATTGTCACCGGTGTTCTTCCTCCGCAGCGGGTCCTCGACAATCGACTTGCGCAGGTACCCGTCGGTGTAGCCCTTGGCAACGCCCTGGCTGATGGCATCATTCAGCTCCCCGCCCGCAATCGTGACACCCGAGCCGATTTCAACCCAGACTACCGCGAACCCGGTATCCTGGCATGACGGCACCCGTTCATCGTGCGCAATCTCATTGTTCTTCAGTATCTGCTTCAGGATGTCCTTGCCGGTCTCCGACTCTTCGATTTCCAGCCCGTGCTTCAGCGCCGCAATGATGTCATCCCCGATATCGTAGTTCGCATCCATGCACAACTTCGCAACCGCATCCTTCACCGTATCAAAGGCTATTTCTCTCATTTCCCTTCCTCTGTTCTAGGGATGGCGCTCCGCGCCAGCCCTTTGGAGTGCGGTGGCTTGCCACCGCTTTGGTTTTGGAGTGCAACGACTGCGTCGTTGCGCAATGTCGCAGACATTGCACTCCATAGCTCGAACGCGGCAGCGGTGCTGCCGCACTCCAAAATCCGAATCCCGAATTTGGTCTGGCAGATTCCGCGCCGAGCGTTTCTCTAGAATGCGTGCTCCAGAACCCGGATTTCCGGTTCAGCCGGCAGCTTATCCGGGCTGATTTCTGTTTCCGGGCAACCGACCTTGTTCACATTGGGCCGACCTGCAATAAACCCGTCCACCGGCGCAATATCAAACCCGAGCTTCGGAGTCTTGAAATGCATCGGGATTATTACCTTGGCACCAAGCTGCTCTGCAACCTTGTGGGCTTCAGCCGCATCAATAGTGTACAGCCCACCCACCGGCACCAGCAACACATCAACCTTCCCGATTGCCTGAACCGTATCCTCAGGCAGGATATGGCCCAAGTCACCCGCATGGCATGTTTTCAACCCGTCCATCTCATACACGAAAATGGTATTGCTGCCCCGGTTCGCACCCTGATGGTGGTCGTGATAGCTTGAATAACCCTTTATCCTTATTGAGCCAAGCTCAAACTCCCCCTGACCTTGAATCAGCTTCGGGCTACCAGGCAACTGCTTGTAACCATTATGGTCCGCATGGTCGTGACTGACCGTCACGCCATCGCAAGCCTCGTTTATCGGGCCGTACCCGACCGCACCGTCAAAACTGCCCGGAACATACGGGTCGGTAATCAACCTCGTGCCATCCGAGGCGGTCAAAAGGAATGCTGAATGGCCCAGCCATTTGACTTTCATTTCACCCCCTGGTTATTAGAGACTGACATTATTGTTTCTGCCGGAAGTATCCGTCAGGGCAGCGGCATCGCGGCCGCAACCTACTCTGCTCCAGCCGGGACGACTGAAACCCGCTTCTTGCTCCGGCTGACCCACTCGAACCGGACAACCCCGTCCGCAGCCGCGAACAGCGTATCATCCTTGGCCCGCCGCACATTCGCGCCCGGGAGGAACCTGGTGCCCCGCTGGCGCACGATGATGCCGCCGGTCCGGACCTGCTGGGACCCGAACAGCTTCACGCCCAGCCGCTGGCCCTGGCTGTCGCGTCCGTTCTTGCCTGACCCGCCGCTTTTCTTATGTGCCATATCTTTATCTCCTTATTGAGGATGCCGCTTGCGGCAGACTCTCTTATAAAAATACCAGAAGACCTCCACTATCATCAGACCCGGCGCAAAGCGCCGTCCCAAGGCAGGAATTATAACCCAGTGCCCCAAACTGTCAACCAGACCTTTCCGCCGCCCGCTCGCCGCGAACCGCTTCCCGCTGTGGGAGCGGCTTCCTTGCCGCGATATCGAGGTTAGGAAACCTCTCCCACAACCGCCTCTTGCTTTCGGCCCTTTGCGCTCCGTACTTCGACTTCTGCTCCGTCTGTCTGCCGTCAACGAGGACTGTACCGTGTCCGATTCGGACCTCCCCAAAGGTCTGCGACACCGATTGACTTCACAGCCAATCCCGGTATAGTAACAGAAAGGAAGTCAACCATGCGCTATCGTGTAGTCGTAGAACAGGATGAAGATGGCATCTTTGTCGTCGAGTGTCCGTCTCTTCCCGGCTGTGTATCTCAGGGCAAGACTCGCGATGAAGCCCTGGCCAATATCGCTGATGCCATCGAAGGCTATTTAGAAAGCCTTGCCAAGCACAACGAGCCGGCTCCGCCTCCGATTACCGAAGAAACGGTCGAGGTTGCTGTCTGAGTAAGCTGCCGGTCGTCTCAGCAAACAAGCAGTTCGTGGATTCCGGAATGCGGGTTATGAACTGGACCACCAGACCGGCAGCCACATCATCCTCCGTCACGAATTCCCGCCTTATCGCCGGCTGACCATTCCCAACCACCGGGAGCTTGCCAAAGGAACGCTGCGGTCGCTGATTCGCCAAGCCGGCTTGACGGTCGAGCAGTTCGTCTCCCTGCTGAAATAGACTGCAAGGAACGAACACCGCCT
>JAUWNN010000040.1 GCA_030612625.1 Caldifarciminota bacterium | reverse complement strand
TACAAGAGTGAATCCAGCCACGCATTGGAAGAGTAATTGGTGTGGCAGAACACCAGATACCGGTCGCCTTCGGTGTAATCGGTCTCAGGCATGACCCGGATGTCCGTGAAGTTGTCAATGAAGCTGGCATAATGCGGAATCATCCAGTCGGCAACAACGGCCGGATAAGTGCCGCCTGAATAGTCGACCTCGACCCGAATCTTCGATGCCACTTCGACTTCGCCCCGGGCCGGGTTCACCTGGACCGGGTAAACCTGGATATTGACAACATCCAGGTCGCGCCAGGCCCCGGTCTCAATGACCGATACATTATAGCCTGGATAGCTCACATCCTCGGCATAGAAGCTGCGGTCGATTACGAACTCACCCGGTTCCTGACCGTCCAGAAGCGGAGGCTGGAGCGGATACACTTTCGCTATCGCCAGCTTCCTGGTCTCCCTGGCCACCACCCGGGCCGTAACTCTAGCACCGGATGGAATCGCCAGAAGAACCGATACTTTGGGGACCTGAGGTTTCCCCTGTTCAAGCACCGCAAACACCTCGCCCGGCAGGCTCAGTTGCGAGAACTCCTCGCCCTCAGCGACAACCGTGGTGACTCCCACATCAGGGGTTGTCACCTCGAACACGGTTGTCCGGGAGTTGTTCTCCAGGATTGTGACTTGAGGTGCTGCCAGGACAAGGCAGACGGTGAACAGGGCAAAGAGCACTACTTTCTTCTGCATCTGCTACCTCCTTTTTTTTGCAGCCTATAGGCTAAGTACAAAGACCTGCGCCCCACAACGGACTGCGTTGTCAAATGCTGCCCGCCACACAGGCTGATAATAGGCCAGCCGGTAATGGTGTCAAGCAGATATGTTCGTGGTGGGCTTCACCTCACGACTATCACTTTGCGGTATACAACGATATCCGGCAGCCTTAGTCTGACCAGTTTGACACCGTCTTCTGCCGGGAGCAGGGCCGGCACGTCCGGTTGCACTCGGATAGGCCCTGACTCCTTCCGTCCGGTCGCATCAAAGACATCTACGACTGCGGCCGCAGGCACTCTGACGACAAGCTGTCTGCCGCCCGTCACCCGAATCTGGGGCTTGACCTTTGCTGCGGGTCTTTCCCTGACTGCGGTGGTTATGCCGCAGCTTGCTTCATAAGGCCGGTGGTTCGGGCTGGTCACGGTGACAAGCATCTGGCCTGGTGTTCTGGGGTGGATTGGAATCGTGCCGCTGCCTTCCAACCAGATGCGTTCGTACACTTCGTTTTCTTTCCAGAGGCAGACAAAAGCCCGCACCGGGGTTCCGCCTGAGAGGATTGTGACCTGGAAATCGTGCGGGCCGGTATCAATCACGGCCGGATGGGTTATGGTGAGTGTTTTCACGGTGTCAGTCCAGCAAGGAAGATTGGGTTCGCCCAAGAGATTCCAGACATAAAGAGACTGGCGCCAGTACATGTCGGTCCGGGCTTCAAGAACATGCTTGTCTTTGGCGCGGGCGCAGTTGCGGCCGACTTCATAGCAGGTATCGGTCTGGAACAGATTCGAGAAGAAGTCCCTGCTCAGGGTCTGGGTTCTCGGTGTCCGGCCGGCACGGGAATTGGCCAGCACCGCGACGCTGCCGCCGTTCGGGTTGAGCAGCAAGCAGCTCCCGATGCAGTCCTGGTCATACGCACCGGCCATGGACCCAACGGTCAGAAATACGTTCAACCGGTTGTGATTTGTGAGGTGGCGGGCATCGGTTGAAGTAAGCACTGTCTGCGTGCTGACCATGAGTACATCCGCATTTCCGTGTCCGAGATGCCAGGCAAACTGAAACCCGGCATTGAGCGAATCAGGAAATTGGTATCTTCCAACCGGGTCCAGCAACTGGGCAACAAACCAGTCTGGCGGTGCGCCGAGATTCGAAGAGTCTCCGACCTGAAGTAGCTTCCTGAGATAATCTGATTCCGGGTTTTTCTCGAATTCCAGCCATTTTGCAGTTAAGGTTTGGACTTGGGTTATTGTCACAACCGGGGCCCGGCCTACAAATACGTCGGCGTAGAAATCAATACTATCTGCTTGTTCACCGAATATGCTGTTACCATTGAAGTCCCAATCACCATCCAGGTCAGAGAAGTACATGTCGCACGGAGAAAACTCGGTCAGATTGTACGGGGTATGTGCCATCCGGGTGGGAACGTGTTCGACCTCCCCGGCCAGCAGAACCCATTGGGTGCCGAGGCTGTCCTTATAGAGCTTGATGAAGTTGCGGATTTTCTCGGCACTGTCCCGGCCCGGGAAGTGCGCATAGACTGACTCAACCGGAACGACTTCGGTCCGGAAACCCTTTCGCGTTTTCCAATAGGCGAAGTCTTCAAATGCAGGCGCAAGCGCATTTCGGGTGATAACCAGATAGTCTACTGATACAGCGTCAGTGCCACCGGCCTGGGCCGCAATCGTGGCGGTCAGCAAAAGGGTGATGCGGAAGCAGCGATTCATTACTCCTCTGACACAAGTGTACTCCACACAGCAGGGCCGTCAACCCACCGGTCCGAAAAAGGAAACACCCCAGCAATCCCCATCCGGCTCATCTTATCCGTCAGCCTTCATCCTTGCAGCCAGCCGTCAGCGGACTACGCCGGAATCTGAAGCGCATAAATGGTATTATGTCTCCGATAACCCAGTCAGTTTCCTGGTCCGCTCTATGCGGACACGGGAGGCTCACTTTCTGGCGCAGGGAAAACCGGGTTCGCGGGTCTATATGGTCATGACTGACGTTAAACTCCCTATGGATACCCTCAGGGCCGATATGAACAGACAAATCGCGTTGGTTCTTGTATTACTGTTTGCCACCGCTGCCCTGGCGCAGCGCGGACCGGACCGCGGAACAGAAGCCCGGCCGGCGACCATTCTCGGTGAGGTGTTCGACCGGGACCTCGAAGTACCGGTCGAGTATGCCAATATTATTCTCTACCGGCTGCGTGACAGCACCCAGGTCACCGGCACGGTCACCGGCGAGGACGGCGGGTTCGAGCTGACCGTAGGTCCGGGCCGGTACTACCTCGAAGTATCGTTCATCGGGTATCATTCACGGACCGTGGACGACATCCAGGTCGGGCCCGGGGCCAGGCTTGACATCGGCAGCATCCGGTTGCGCCAGAAGCTGATCGAAGTCGAAGGCGCTGAAGCGGTAGCCGAGCGGCCGACCCTGACCTACAAGATTGACAAGAAGGTAATCGAAGTGAGCCGGATGGCGACCACGACATCGGGCACCGCGGTCGACGTGCTGGAAAACGTTCCGTCGGTCGACGTGGATATCGAGGGCAATGTCAGCCTGCGCGGGAGCGAGAACTTCACCGTGCTGGTCGACGGCCGGCCGAGCATCCTGGAACCGAGCGAAGTGCTGCAGCAGATACCGGCCGGTACGATCGAGAATATCGAAATTATCACCAACCCGTCGGCCAAATACGACCCGGACGGCGTGTCCGGCATTATCAATGTCGTTCTCAAGAAGAAGCGGGTGAGCGGCATCAGCGGCATCTTCAATACGAACCTCGGGCTTGGCGACAAGTACGGCGGCGATTTCCTGCTCAGTGTCCGGCACGGCATCATGAACGCATTCATCGGCGCGGACTACAACAAACGGGAGTTCGGCGGCACGAGAGCGTCCGAGAGTTGGACGACCCGCGATGACACGACGTCGTACGTCAATTCCGACGGAACCGTGACCCGGGACCGGCCTTCCCACGGCGTGCGGGTCGGTATCGACCTGCAGTTGGGTTCCGCGGACCGGCTGAGTTTCGCGGGCAGGTACGGTGGGCGGGCGATGGAAGGTGCAACCAGGTTTGATTTCACGGAATGGAGCGTGCCCGGAGATACCGGCTTCTACCTCAGCGACGGCGACTGGCGCCGGAGCGGCAACCACCTTTCCCTGAACCTCGACCATCAGCACGATTTCGGCCCGCCTGCGCGTGGCACGCAGACGGGAAAGAACGGACACAACCTCCTGGCCCAGGTTTCCTGGAACAGCCGCGACGCCGAAGAAGAATCGACTACCGAACTGTCCGACACGACCGGGACCCTCGCGTCCGGCCGGCGCACGACCGAGGCGGGACTGAGAGGCCGGTTGACCCTCAAGCTCGACTACACGCTGCCGCTTGGGTCATCGGACAAACTCGAAGCCGGGTACCAGAGCCGGTTCCGGTGGTCGGAAGACGTCAGCAAAGCATACGAGTACAGCCCGGCAGGCGACAGCTACGTGTTCCAGGATTCGTTCAGCCACACCACGACCCACGACCGCAATATCCATTCACTCTACGCGCTCTATGCGGGCAGCATCGGCAACTTCGGATTCCAGGGCGGGGTCCGCGGCGAGTACACCGACCGCGCAATCGAACTGCTGGGTGAGGATTCGGTGTTCACAATCACCCGCCCGGACTTTTTCCCGACCGCCCATTTATCCTACCGGCTTCCGGCCCAGCAGCAGGTGATGGCCAGCTACACCCGCCGGATTCAGCGCCCGCGCTGGTGGAGCCTCGAACCGTCCCTTACCTGGTCCGACGCCTACAACGTACGCCAGGGCAACCCGGGACTTCTGCCCGAGTACATCGACTCGTACGAAGCGTCGTACCAGTTGCCGTTCGGCAAGAGCCGGCTCTCTACCGAAGCCTACTACCGGGTCGTCCACAACAAGACAGAACGGGTCCAGTCGGTCTACGCGCCGAATGTCATCCTGCATTCCTTTGAGAACGTCGGCAACGCCTACTCGCTCGGGGTCGAAACGATGCTCAACCTCAGCCCGTTCGACTGGTGGAGCGTCAACCTGATGGGCGATATCTACGACTACCGGGTGAAAGGAACGCTGCTGGGCGGCGAATTCGAGCGGACGAGTTTCAACTGGCGGGCAAGGTTCGGCAACGAATTCAAGTTTCCGACCGGGACCCGGTTCCAGTTGAACGGCCGGTATCGCGGCCCGTCGGTATCAGCCCAGGGCGAACGCAAAGGGTCCCTGATGACCGACGTCGCGGTGAAGCAGGAATTCCTGGGCCGCAGGTTGTCGGTGACCCTCCAGGTGCGGGACGTGCTCGGCACCGGGGCGCACGAGTTCACGTCCGAAGGCGAAGGGTTCTACAGTCACAGGCACTTTACCCGCGAGTCGCCGAGCGTGATGCTCAACGTCAGCTACAACTTCAACAACTTCCGTCCCCAGCGCCGTCGGCCCGACGACGACGAAGACGACGAAGGCGAGTTCGAGTAGACCGGTCCGGCCCGCGGTCCGCGCAGGGAAAGAAACGACAATTACCCGCAGGCCTCGCGGACCGGCGGATGGCGATATCCAGCCGTGTCGTAAGAAATGCGGCTGCCGTCGCAGTCAGCCTTTTCCTTCAGCTCTTCCGCGAATGTCAAGACCAGGGACCTGACTCCTTGCCGCATACTATCTGCAGGCGATAATACGGCACCCTACCCATATCTATATTATCGCAATACGGACATATTCGATAACATAGACACTAACCAGCGGCACGCGGCCGGCTGTCAGCGGTCTCCCGTCGCTTTGCACTCTGACCTCCATCTTATTCGCGTTCTCAGCGCCCTGTTCCCTGTATTCTGTATCCAGTATCCCGGCCTCGCCCCGGTCAGGACCCGGTGGTCCAGGCGGCCTTACGGCTTGACTCCATCTCCCACCCTTCCTGGCTTCTGGCCGTGGTCGCTATCGTGACCGAGTAGGTGGTGTTGGGCTGCAGGTCCGGGTCGGGCTTGAAGGTGAGCGACTTGTGGTCGTCGTGCCAGACGAACGTGCCGGTTGCGGGCGGGACGATCTGGAACGCGCTCTCGGTGAATGAGGAGCTCATTGCCTTCGAGAAGTTGACGATGACGTTCTGGTCCAATCGCACGTTGGTGTCACCGTCGTTCGGGTACATGTAGGTTACCTCCGGCCGGGTGCCGGACGGCGGGTCCTTCGAACATATCGGGCCACTGCTGCCGAGCATGAAGCAACCGGCAGCGGCAAACAGGGCAATCTGCAGCAGGCATTTTTTCATTGATGTCCTCCATGTTTAGCCTAGCGTGATGCGCTGCCCGGTCAATCCGTTCCTCTTTCACTCGACCGCCTCCCTTCCCCTTTGACTTCTTCAGGCTTTCCATCATACTCAGGTCATGGTAAGGAACCCGGCGGCTCTCGAACGGTTCGAACTAGACCAGTTGCGTCGCCGTCCGGTCGACTACCGGCAGAACACGGCCATTGTTGAGGCGCTGGCCGAAGAAGCTCGCAGACTCGGGACATTCCGCCGGAAAGACCCACTCGAAGGCATCGAGACCATTATCCGCGTCGCCCGGGCCGTTAACAGTGTTTGAAGATCTGCTGGTTCGTCTGGCCCGCGCACTCGACCGGGCCGGTATCCCCTACATGATTATCGGCGGGCAGGCGGTTCAGCTCTACGGCGAACCCAGAATGACACGGGATATCGACCTTACGCTGGGCGTGGGAGTTGAAGGATTGCAGCACGTGCTTGCGGTCTGCCTTGAAATGCCGCTCAATGTCCTCGTGGACGACAAAGAGAAATTCGTGCGAGAGACGATGGTACTCCCGGCCATGGAGGAGAAAACAGGTATCCGTGTAGACTTCGTGTTTTCCTTCACCGGTTACGAGAAACAGGCACTGAGAAGAGCCCGCACCGTCAATATCAAAGGCTGCCCGGTGCGGTTCGTTTCTATGGAAGACCTCATTGTCCACAAGGTCGTGGCCGGCCGGGCCCGGGACAACGAGGATACCAGGAATATCCTGGTCAAGAACCCGGGCTATGACCGCGAGTACGTCGAGAAATGGCTCGGAGAAATCGACCAGGCGCTCAGCACCGACCACCTGGCGTCATTTCGACGCCTGGCCCGGGAACTGGACGAAGCAGACACCGGCCAATAGGTTGGGGCCTCACTCGTCGCTTTCTATAAACGGGTTGTCGTCCTTGCCGCGCAGCTTGCGGATTACGATTGCGATACCGGCCGCAATCGCGACCACAACCACCAGTATCACTGGCCCGTAGAGAACCCAGATCAAGGCAAGTGCTCCTTCACGACCGGTCGCATGACCGTCGGGCGGCTCGGGATGTCAATCCCAGCACCCGATGCCCTCTCCGTCCTCGATGATTGCCCCGCACTTCGGGCACCGAAACCGAACCATGCCACCCATCAGGCAGACTCCACCAGCCCCAGTTTCCCGTACAGACTGAACCTCAACCGGTCGCCGCAGAAATGACAAATCTTCCTGGTGCTCTGGCGTTCCTGGTGGTTCACTTCCTCATTCAGCATTCTGCTATTTGCAATTTGATATTTGACTCTTGCCTTCTTCGTGCCCTCGGGTCTTGTCGAAGACGGCCCGGAATCTCTCGTCAGCCGCTCTGCTCATGCGGACAAGATAATGCGGTGGGCCGGCGTGTCAAGCGGGCGGATACCGCTGACGGGGACATGACCCAATCCCGTCCTCGGCATTGGGATCGTGTCCCCAGACCCCCAGACGAAGTAGATACCCAACAATCGCCAATCGGACTGTGGCCAGCCGCAGTCGGTCAGCGAATTACGTATTCTGTCCCTTTGATTCCTACACGAATGCCTGTGCCTTCACACTCAAGGACCTAATGAACCTAACGGTACGTCACGGGTAGTCGTCGAGCGATTCCAATGTTCTTTTCAGATACGGGGACAGATTCAAAGCCCTTCCTCCTCTCGCGTAGGTAGCAAAGTCGGCCTTAGCGTCGACGGAAGCAATGCAAATCTGGGGATGACGCCTATCGAAGTAGGCATCGGGGTCTTCGTAGATCGAACGAATGGTATCCACCGGGATCAAGTAGTACAAATCGGCACCACCGCATATCCACACTTCGTAGTCGGCACGTAGCGTGTTCTGATTGATGCCGAACTTGTACATCGAGCTCACAGGACTACTTGTTGAACAGAATCGTACGTGAGCCGTGCTGTGACCTATTAGGTACATTGCTCTGCCAAGCGGAATCACCTGTCCACCCCTGGCCATGCGATTCAGCACTTCCAGTCTAGTTCTTTCGTTTTGATTCATCATCCAGCTCCCTTCTCAGTCCTGACTTCCAGACTCATCGAAGCTACTGAATTCCCCTCTTGCTCTCGCCGACGACCTTCAATACCCCAGGTGGCCTAAGAGCACATTCGGCGCCTCCGCTCTTGTTGCACGTGGGCGGCGGGTAGGTCACGCACCTCATACGTCTACCCTGGACTTCATGGAATTCTATGCGTCAGAGTCACTGCCAACACAGAGACCAGACTGGACTGATGAGGTAGGACCAAGTTTTGGCTGGCTACGTGACGACTGATGCATAAAACCAAACTCACCTTTCTTGGACTTACCACTTTGATACCTCTCGAGTTCGCGGCGTGCTGCGGCCTCAAGGTCAGCCGTCGTTATGCACACGTGTCCCTCTGAGTTGGCAATTCGAGTAGCTGCGCGTGAGGCGGCTGACATCACTGCATTGGCAATCTGACTGCCGGTTAACTCAAATCTGTGAGCGAGCTTCTCCAAATCGACATCCCGGGCAAGTGGAGCTTCCTTCGGTACGTGGCATCGCCAGATGCGGACACGAGCCTGAACATCAGGAGGATCAAAAGGCACTTTGTAGCGAATCCGGCGTTCCAACGCCGGGTCTAGTAACTGCGGATTGTTCGTGGTTAGAAGAACAACGCCATGAAAGCGGTCCAGTTCCATCAGCAACGTATTCACCTCAGCGTTAAAGTGGCGGTCACCGGCCTGGCTGATTTCACCTCGTCGTCCAAGCACTGCGTCAGCCTCGTCAAATACTATTACCTTTCGGTGCGCCGAAGCTTCTTCGAATATATGGTGGATGTTCTTCTCGGTATCGCCAACCCACTTGCTCAATACCTGAGCGTAGGAAACCACTAGCGGCTTGCGGTTCAGCGCCTGGCACAGATGCTGGGCGGTTAGGGTCTTCCCAGTTCCAGATGGACCGTAAAACAGCATACACAGGCACTTCGACACCTGCGCGAGCCTGTCGAACCCCCACGTCTCACTGACTACCTCGTGGTGAGCAACATAACCCCAGAGTGTTTGAATCTGCTCAGCAGTCGCCGAGTTCAATACCACGCCAGATTCAATCAAGAACCGAATAATGTCTGTCGGCAACTCGCACTCAGACTCCTCGATTGTCTCTCGCCCCTTTTCGGTCTTTGCCTGCGCATGGCCGCCAAGAAGCTCATCAAGAACTTCAGCCGGCAGACTAACAGCATAGTCCCTGAGTAGACTGCCGACATTAAGGCTAAGAACGATAAGTCCCCCTTGGCGCAACCGACTCTGCGGAAGGAAACATGGTAGGTAGTCCTGCGCCCTCTGTCCGTCCCAGTTGGCAAGTGTACGTGCCAACTTCCCAATGGTTGGCCTGTTTGGATAGGTATGAATCCGCAGGTCAATGGACTCAGCAAGCATTAGCTCAACTATCTGCCGTTCTTTGCCATCAAGCTGATGCAAGTCGACCAATTCATCAATCGGGAATCGAACACCCTGCGCACGAGTTGCGGCAACCCGGCGTCGATGAGCATCCTTTCCCTCCTGCAACTTTGCACTTGCCTTCGCGATCTCAGCGTCGCTTCCTATCACCGGGGTTTCTCCATCCCGGATATCGCAAGGCGGGTCTTCGTCGCCGTGACGAAGTTCGTTCACTCTACGCGCAGCTGCTATCGTTCTTGAGTACCCCTCAGCAAAGTCCAAAGGAGTCTCGTACGGCCACATATCGGTTTGGACGGTTCTGCTTATGCTTTCCATATTGCTCCACGAGTATGGGTCACTCATAGGCATAGAGGCGAAGTTGGGGCGTCTCGGCCCGGTGTTCTTCCGAAAAACATGCCTATACCTTACATATAGATATGCCTAGTTTTGGGCATAGTCTACTGGTTTTATCTGCCCCAAACTAGGCCAGTTAGCCCCCATAAAATATCCCGCTTTCCGCTACCCCTAACTCTAGCAACTACCAGATGTTGTACGATATGTTGGAGTGCCCCCGGTAGGATGGACACCTGGAAAGGCGGGTGTAGCATGAAGCCGGAGGTGCGATTTGAGTCAAGAGTGGGAGAATTAGGGACAACCACCGTTTTCCTGCCGGGCCGGTAGCATTCACCACGCTCAACTTCTACTCCGAATCCGCCCACGGGTCAAGCGGCGGCGTGCGGCCATCCGGCGCTTCCGCGAATGTCAAGATTCAAGACCTGACCCCCTGCCGCCCTAAGGCCTGTTATTTCAATGCTTTCTGGTGATTCAGCCGAAACTGGCGGCACGGAGGGGGCCATCCCGGGGGCGGCCCCGGGGATAACCCCGGGTATGCCCCTGGGTATGACTATCCTGGCGGCCAGGATGACGGCTATCCAGGTCATTATCCAGGTGACCTGGATAATGATTGTCCAGGTGACCTGGCTGGTAGCTATCCAGGTGGTGCGGGTAGCTATCCAGGCGGTTATCCCGATGGCAACTACCCTGGCCGCCATCCCAGCCACCCTCCGGGCCACTCAGGGAAGCCAGTACCCCCTGGGGCTGTCCCGAAAGGTCCGACGATATCGCAACCTGAAATCACCAATCTGCAATCCGAAATCGAAGGGCGGGCAGCGGAGCGCCTGCCTGTGCGGCGCACGCAGACAGGCGGTCAATCAGTCACATCTCCGGAATCGGCACCGAGTTAGGTATTGTGTCCCCTTAATTCCCAGATGATGTGCTGGAACAACTGGCCTTTATTGTCCTTGGGTGTCGCCGAGAAATCGAGTTGTACAGCAAGTCCCCCTCTGCTGCGTTCCCCGATGCGGTCGTGCAGGAAGGCAATAGCCTCATTCCAGGCCGACCCCGGGTCCCAGAGGTGGTGGCATTCGTCATTCAGCACCATCACCCGTTTGTGGCCGGTTATGCGCTCGCGCAAGGCCTCGCCGGTATCCAAAGCCTTGGCCCGCGACACGTCCGGCCCCACGAAGCCGTGCATTCTGGGCTCGCGGCTCGACTTCCGTTTGTCCGGGTCATAAAGCCGGTGGATATTGGTCAGGTATAGCGTCCCGCCAGTGCTGGCACCGCCAGTTTCATCGTGCAGCACGACTGACAGGTTCCAGTCCCCTCGCCATTCCGGCGGAATGAGCGGGTCCTTGACGAACACGTCCGGTCCGCCTTCCGGGGGAGCGAAGTCCTCTCTCAGGCGTTCGTAGACCGTCAGATTTGGGGCGATAGCCACAAAGTGACGGGCAAGAGGCGAGTCGCTTTCCCGCAAGGCATGGAAGTAGCTCCAGACGATGGCCAGGCTCATGACTTTGGTTTTGCCCGAGCCGGTGGCCATCTTGAAGGCGTACTTGGGCCATCGGTCCTGCGCCGGGTCGACGCCCAGCGCTGCCGCAAACGAATTCTCCCCGCTGAATTCCTCAACCACACTGGCTAGCGACCGCATTCGGCGTACCTCGTACAGGTAAATTAGGGTCTCTATCGCCTCACGCTGGCAGAAGTAGTAGCGGAATGGTACTCTTTCGCCATCCGGGGTCTCGACCAGGTGGTCGCGGCCAAACCAGTGATAGAGCAGCTCCCGTGTTGTGTCCGAAGCGCCGGCATACTCCACCTCGCGCCACATCCGTACCATTGACCGAAGGTTCTGCGCCACCATGATGTTGGACCGGCGTCGGCCCTTGGCGGCTCGCGCGGGCTGGCCCTCTTGTTCAGCACGGACCCGATGACGGTTCGGCTCCTCATGTGGGGCGAACAGTGGCTCCAGAGCAACGAGGTTGAGAGGGATATCAGACATTGAAACCTCCGGCGTTCCAGATGGGACAGAGGTTGAACCGGAAATGGCGCAATAGCCCAATCCGGGTAGCAATTCCGAACGGTGTTTCCATTCCGCAACACACTGACGTGCAACGCCTTGTGGCGCTGCAGCCGATTTGCTGGCTAATAGTCAGATGGCGCATGACCAGCCCGGAAATGCTGAATCAGCATTTCTTTTGCCTAGTTAGCATTACTGTTTTCTGCCGTGAGTCTCCAGATGCTGCCCCGGCCGTGACCGGACGGGGCAACCAGCCCTTGTTTCTCGAGGTTCTTCATGAGCCACCAAGCCTGGTGTCGGTTCAGCCCGGTAAGTCCGCGGATGTCGGCATTCGTGATAGGGCCGGCGCGCAACGCTTGGAGCACCTTTGTCCGCGCACTCTCTGCTGTTACACGGCCGTCCAAGTGATAGCTCAGGATGTCGACAAGCAGGGTATACGCGGTCAGCGATAGTCGGTAGTACCTTCCCCGGCCGGCACCACCGCCCTGCTCCAACAGTTTCCATCGTGTGACGAGCTTTCCCAGTATCTCTCGGGCAACCTCGATCGGCCGTTGGCATATTTCAGAGGCGGTTCGCACGACTATCTCACGGTGTCGCGTCAAGTAGTGGAGCACAAGCAGATGGTCGGTGTCGAGCTCGTCGTTCTCTTTGACCAACTGCAGGAATTCGCGGCGCGCCTCTTGTCCCTTCACCGTGACGCGTACTGCTTGGGCCGAGGCCCAGTAGACCGGCGGCTCCTTGCCCTCGCTCAGCAGGTCGCGAAACACGCGCGGCACGCCGAGGTTCGCGGCGTTGGCAAGCCGCATGCGGGTGAGAGCCTGAAACAGCATCTGGTTCCTCGGTACAGACGGATGGTGGAGGATATTGTCCGGCGTCACCCCTCCGATGAAGCCGCCCGGGTTGCTGAGTTCCAGACGGTCTGGGTACAGCTTCAGGACGACAGCGCCGGGAATGCGGTAGTCACGATGGGCAAACGCGTTGACTATCAGTTCCCTCAATGCGAGCGAAGGGTATCTCGGGAACTCCGGATGCACAAGCCATCCGGGAATCGTCACGATCGGGTTGTTGGCGCTCACCAACTCGCGCAAGCGATGCACGGCCACCGGTATCGGGGCCACACCATCTTCAGCCTGGTCATACTCCGTGTCCGACTTCATACGCCGGAACTGCCATCGCGCATGTGGAACAACTTCGCGAATCACCTCCGGTTTTCCGACGAGGAGCAATCCGGCTGTGAACAACTCACCGTCTTCAGTTGCGACGCCGAGCGATCGAAGCAGGTCCAGGTCAGGCTGGCGAATCAGATCTGCTGCCGCGCCTGCCTCCTCCATGAGCTTGCGCAGTTCCTCCATGCCCGTTGCGCTGACCAGCTCGGGTGTGCTGCCCTCAACCGGGACTGCTGTCATCTCAACTGCGGTCTCGTTGAAGATGCGCCGCAGCATGTCTTCGGTCATCCCTGTCAGTTGTTCGTCAGCTCTCATCCAGTAGACGTTCTTGTAGCGCAAGGGAACCCCGACCGGTCGAGACGGCACTTCGAACACGACCACCCGCCCGTCCGGGTGTGCAATTTCTGATGCCTCCACGCGCAGCCGCAGGACTTGCACAAGGTCGGCTTTCTTGTGCCCAAGGTCTCTGAACGCTTCCGTTCCGACCACGCAATGCGGCTTTCTGTTCGCAACGCCCAGGACGAGTTTCCCGCCGCGCTCGTTGGCCAGAGCGCAGCAGTATTCGCGCAGCTTCTCGATGCCGAAGTTGTGCTTGGCTTCCTTGAACTCGAGGTGCTCATCCTCTTCGGCCAGAAGCAGCGCGTTCAACTCCCCTGCTGTCATCTACTTCCTCGTATCTACCTTCACTGTGATGCTCGTATCGCAACCAAACACGTCCACTACCTTCACACAGGCGGTGTACTTGCCGCGCTTCGGATACTTATCATAGCTGGCGTCGCTGACCGTCTTCAACGACCGGTCCTTGCGCGTCCGGTAATCTTGCCAGTGATGCTCGAACGGCTTGCTGTCGTGCCAGTCAAAATCCACGGCCCAGAAGTCAATGAAATCGAACCCGCTCTTGACTGCGCGTTCTCGCAAAGCCTCCAATTCCTTGACTGGAACCTCTGCCAAAGACGGCATGAACTTCGTGAGCTTGATGTCTACAACCCGCTTCTTGCCCTCGGTTTGGTAGACCGGCTCTGCCTCCAGCACTGCGACCTCCAGGAACGGCGGCGGTTCCTTCCGGTTTTTCTCCATGATTTCGCGCGGTATGGGAATGAGCCGTATCTTCACGCCCTCAGCAGCCTCAAGCTCGTGGCAGATAAGCCGCAGGTCCATTTCAAACTCCCAGGCAAGACAGTGAACTTCCTTTGCACCCGCCTCGCGCGCAGCGCGGGCGATGTTCCGAATTTCATCCCGCGTCAGGATGCTGTCTATTCCGTCCACATGGACAAATGCTCGGCCCTTGCGACCGTGTAGCAGTCCGTTGCCCTCGGGAAGCAGTTCTGCCTTGTAGAACTCCAGCACTACTCTGCGGTGCTCGCCATCTGCGTCCTTCAAGACAGCCTTCTGCCACCACTGCCGTTCGTATCGCCCCAAGTTATGAACATCAAAGGCCCGATACGGTTTCCCCTCAGCATGCAGCTTTCGTTGCAGCTCTATCATCCGCTTCCGACTGGTGTGAATGGCGAACCGTCCCAAATCGCACATTATCCACCGGCGCCCCAGCCGCTCCGCCACCGCGCCAGTGGTTCCGCTGCCGCAGAAGAAGTCAGCGACAAGGTCGCCTTCGCCTGACGAAGCTTTGATTATGCGCTCAAGAAGGGCTTCAGGCTTCTGGGTAGGAAAGTTTTCGCGTTCCGGCTGGTTGCCCCGCAACGCAGGGATGTCCCAAACGTCACGGCAATTCACGAGCGTGTATCGTCCGTGTTTATCTTCGAGTATTTCTATATTGGAGAATCCATACTTATGCATCAAATAAGATCTCTCCTTGAGTGGATTCCAAACAGCACTTGTCGGAGATTTGACATAGAAGTGAATCGTATCGTGCTTCTTGCCGAAGCCTAGTTTCTCGGGCACACCGCCCGTCTTGTAAAACCAGATGACCTCATTGATGTAGTCGTCACTGGAGAAGACTTCGTCCAGCAATAGCTTGAGGAAGCCTGTAACGCGATAGTCAACGTGCACATAAACACTTCCCTTTTCACTAAGAAGCTCCTTCATCAGGGCTAACCGTTCGTACATCACATGTAGGTATGAATCCGTACCTCTGCCCCACATATCACGGTATGCGACCATCTCGAGGGTAGACTAGTCTTTGAACGCGGTTTCCTTCTCGTTGCCGATGGGCACATCCATCGTGAAGTCCGCGCCGACATCGAACGGCGGGTCAATGTAGATGAGGTCTATCTTGCCTTTGAAGTCCTTGAGCAAGCTGGCCATCACCAGTTTGTTGTCGCCCCAGATGAGCATGTTGCGGAAGTCGTCGGGGTGCGCTTTCTGTGGGTTGAAGAGGTCGCCTGTAGCAAGGCACCGAGAAGCAGGCTCGTCAACCGTCTCAATTTTCTGCAGCGGCATTGAGCACCCGGCAATATCCACAGTGCGCCGGTTGCCGTACTCGTCGTACTTGCCTTCCCAGACAAGCTCGGTTTCTATCTTCGAGAGCGGGTGCGGATTGTCGATTCCATATCGCACCTTGTTGTCCATCTGCTTCTTCCCCGGAGGACGCTTCCTTGCTGCTTTCTTCTTGGGCGTTTCCATCGCAGCCAGCACATTGGCCGGGCAGTGAAAGTCAAGTCGGTTCGGGTGGCGGTTCGGGGCCTGTTGGGGCTGCCGTGGCCTTAGCGAGTCAAGGGTAGAGGAGGGTCGTCGTAGCGGCGGTCTTGGCGAGGGTCGTGACGGTGATGGTGTCGGGGACCATCATGGGTGTCATGTCGGGCAGCGGGGCGAAGGCCGTGACGGTTCTCAGCCTGAGCTTCTTGCCGGGGCTCATACCGGATGTCATGTCGAGCCAGCGCACGACGACCGCGTCCGAAGTCAGAGCAAGGGTCATGACGACCACCGGGTCGGACTTCGTGACGGATGTCATCAAGAGGAACATGACGTTACCGGCCCAGACGCCCGAGTCGGAACCCATGACAAAGGCCATGTCGAAGGGGAGAGTGGGGCCCACTGCCCCCCGGACAGTGGGCATTTGCAGGGCTACCGCTGTAACCCTCGCTTCGTCAGTGTGTTATCGGTAACGTTATGTTCTGGCTATTCCGGTCTCTAACCCGGTTAGAAGCCAAAATATGGAGGTGGCTATGGATAGAGACCGAGAAGAACCGGCGTATAAACGGCTGGAGCGTCAAGTCAGTAGGTACGAGAAGAAACACAATCCGTCCGGAGTTGCGGACGTGCCGGCCGAGAAGCTCTGGCATCGGCATGGCCGTCGGACTCTGCGGTTAGAACACACTCTTCAGGCCGGGCCGCTGGCCAAGCCTGACCCGAGTCCTGATGCCGGACCAGAGGCCAAACCAGGGCTCGGATGTTAGCACCGATTGAAAAATCCCCAAAATCACCGATGTAAAATTCCCCACCCCTGACCGAAAGGAGTAAGGTTGTGGATGGAATGACCGATGAAAGGTCGGCTATAATGCCTCCATTAAAGGAGGTAGTTGTGATTAAGC
>JAUWNN010000166.1 GCA_030612625.1 Caldifarciminota bacterium | reverse complement strand
TTCTTCCCGGCGGGGTCACAACTTTCCGTTTTCATTACAGCGTCCCACAATTGTACTTCATGAGCCTCATGAACCCAGTATAACATATAAGGCACAAAGAGCACCAAGTAGAGGAACCGGAGTCGGACCGAAGTGTCACCTAACCGGTGCACTCAATCTCGGGCAACGGACAGGCGCAAAGCCGCGTGTCTTCTGAGTTCTAGCCTTAGTGACTTTGTGTCTTTGTGTTTCTATTCCGGTTCCTGGAGATTATCTTGACAAGTGAACTATTCCGACTAGAACATGTCGTAGAATGATTGGACTCTTGAAAGGAGGCACAGTGACTATAGTAAAGTCAAAGGCAGCCAGGACCGCGCTGCTGGTAATCGGACTGGCCGGGCTGTTTGTGCCGGCAGGTGCCGATACGCTCAAGATCAAGGCTCACATACCGTGGGGTTCGATCTACGACTTCGAGTTCTTTCACGGCGGAGTCTTCGTCGCTCCATACGGCGGCGGAATTGGCTATTTCAGCATTGACGACAGCTTCAATCTGACCCACCGCTACACCATCAATCCGGGCGGGGACCACATGCTATCGCAGTTTTGTGTACACGACACGTTTCTGTTCGCTACGGACGGCTCGAACATACATCGGCACGGCACGCCGGTCTTTTTCGTTTACTCAATCAGCGATTCGAGCCATACGATGCTGGCCGGTCTGGAGCCGAGCGGCACGATCTGGGCCTATATCGACCCGATAATCTACCACGAAGGCAACGTTATCTACCATGACTACCCGGGTACCTACTACCGGATTGATGTGACCGACCCGTCGAATCCGAGTGTGACCGGCCGCCTGACGAACACCCTGGACGTCTGTCTTCACATGTTTCCGTACCAGGATACGCTCTTGATTGGCTTGCGCCAGATGGGCACTGCGCAATGGAGCGGTAACTTCCGGATTATCAGGAACAACGACCCTGATTCGCTGATTTCGGTCGGGGCGTATGCCAAGCACCGGTATTCCTACACGGGCGGCGCGGCCGTCATCGGCCAGATTCTGTTCACAGCCCACCTGGACGGGTTTATTGTTTATGACATCTCGGACCTGAGCAACGTCAGAGAAATCTACTTCTATTCCACCGAGTGGGGCCGGTGTGTGGAACAGGCGAACAACTACCTGTTCATGGGGTGCAACGATGGCCTGCACCTGTTTCATTACCAGGAACGCGACGGCGTCGAGCACCTGCTGTTCTGGCCGCACGACCGAAGGGTGATGCGGATGAGGCCGAAGTGGGAAAAGAACGAACTCTGGTGCTTTTATGACGGCGGTCCGCTCGGCGGTCTGGTTGTGCTTGACGTATCGGATTACCTCGGCATCGAGGAGCCGGCCAATCCGGTCCGCGTGGAACCGGCTCGAACCCGGCCCACGTTTGTCCGGTCGGCATTGCGCCTGTCCGGGAATACGCCTGCTGTGCTCCTCGACATCACCGGACGCAAAGTAGCGGACCTGAAACCGGGAGCAAATGACGTACGGCACGTCGCGCCCGGGATTTACTTCGTCCGGCGGTCAGCGGACAGCGGTGAGCGGTCAGCGGTTCTGCCGGAAGACCGGCAGTCTTCGATTCAGAGAGTCATTATCGCCAGATAGCCGGTAATACGCCGGGAAGTCCTGGAGTTCTGGTGTGGAGTGCGGGAGCGTAAGCTCCCGCTTTCACCTATCATAACTGCTTGAACCGCAGCGACACTAGCGTATAGTCTAGCCCTATGAAAGATGACGGTATGGTCTTGAACAATGCCGGTCAGGTGCTGTGCATGACCGGCAATGAACTGGGCATTATCGAGAATGGTGCGGTCCGGGTCAGGGATGGAAGGATTGCTGAAGTTGCCGACCACAACCTGAAGCCTGAACCGGACGAGAAAGAAATTGACTGCCAGGGCTGCGTTGTGATGCCCGGTTTCATTGACCCGCATACTCATCTGGTTTTCATGGGCTGGCGCGCTCATGAGTTTGAGATGCGGCTTTCAGGCAAAACCTATAAGGAAATCGCCGAAGCAGGTGGTGGAATCCTGTCATCAGTCAGGACTACACGTCAGGCCTCTGAGGACGAACTGTTCCAGTCAGGGATGGAACGTATCAAGGAAATGATAAGCTGGGGCACAACAACAGTCGAAATCAAGTCAGGTTATGGCCTGGATACCGAAACCGAACTCAAGATGCTCCGGGCCATCAAGCGCATCTCAAAGAACGCACCGGTAACGGTCGTGCCGACATTCCTCGGCGCGCATTCGGTGCCAAAGGGGTCGGCGCGGGACATGACCGAATTCCGTCCTCGGAATTCGGATCGTGTCCCAAGCCCCCAAGTAAGGAAAGAAGCCTACCTCAGACTGCTCATCGATGAGATGATACCGCGCGTGGCCGAGGAAAAGCTGGCCCGGTTCTGCGACGTGTTCTGTGAGAACTTCATCTTCAATGCTGATGACTCCCGCAGGATTCTGGAAGCGGGCAAGAAATACGGGCTTGTTCCCAAGATTCACGCCGATGAGATTGAATCCTCAGGCGGGGCCGAAATTGCGGCCGAAGTTGGTGCGGTTTCAGCCGCTCATCTCTTGCGGCCTTCAGACCAGGGCCTGAAAGCGATGGCTCAAGCCGGAGTTGTTGCCGAGCTATTGCCTGGAACCTGCTTCTTCCTCAAAGAAGACGCCAAGTCACCGGTCAAGAAGATGCGTGACTATGGTGTCACGATGGCCCTGGCAACCGATTTCAACCCCGGTTCTTCAACCCTAGTCTGCCAGCCGATGACGGTCGTGCTCGGATGCCTGGTCTATGGAATGACAATTATCGAGGCCTTGCGCGGAATCACAGTCAATGCAGCCAAAGCTCTCAGACTTGAGAACGAAATCGGCACCCTGGAACCGGGCAAATGGGCCGACATTGTTGGGACTGACCTGCCTGACTACCGCCACCTTGCCTACCGCGTCTGCCACAACCCGGCGCGGCTCGTCATCCGCCACGGAAAAGCAGTCTTCCGCTAACCGCTATCCGCATTCCGCGTAGGAGCGGTTTCCCAACCGCGATTCACCAATCCCGCAGCCCATCGCGACATGGATGTCGCTCCTACAGTCTTGGCGTTCCCTCGGCTTCGTGAGCCATCGGATGGCACCCTTCGACAGGCTCAGGGCAGGCTCTGCTCGGAGCAGAGCGGGACAAGCCTTGGCGGTTGAGATTCTTCGGCGGAGTTTACCCTGAACGACCATGAGAGATGCTTCGCTACGTGAGCCGTCCGACGGCACCTGCCTCCGGCAGAGCAGCATGACATGAAGTGAAGGGCCTCAGAATGACAAAGATGTTCTCTTCGTGCTCTTTGTGTCTTTGTGTTTAATCTTCCCTTGGCGGTCTTGGCGGTTCACTCCTGCTCCGGTAACCCAGATCAACAGATTCTCAGATTACCAGATTAACAGACCTAACTACTGACGCCGGGAACAACGAAACCCAAGATAGTAGTACCGGTACGATGGCTCGTAATAGAGCCGATTCGCGCAGCGCAGGTTCCCGGCGTAGTCGTTCCAGGAACCGCCGCGAATAATTCGGGCCGAGCCAAGAGAAGGCCCTGTCGGGTTGTTGCTTGCGCTGCTGCCATAATATTCGCTGTCATACCAATCATTGCACCACTCCCAGACATTCCCGGCCATGTCCGCGCAGCCAGAAGGTGAGGCGCCCCTGGGAAACGAACCAACCGGTGCAGTGTATTCGTAGCCATCTCGTTTGTAGATGCTATGGTCGGAACCGTCTTTTCCATCGTAGCAGTCGTAGTTGCTGCGGTAGAAGCCGCCTGCACTGGGAAGACCATTTCCCCAGGGGTACTCTCTCGCATCAGTGCCTCTAGCCGCCTTTTCCCATTCGGCTTCGGTGGGCAGACGCTTGCCGGCCCATTCACAATAGGCTTTGGCATCATTCCATGACACATTCACCACCGGATAACCAAGTCTTGTCCTGATGTAATCCGCCATCCCGAGGAAGTCCGGGTCTTCAGGATAACTTCTGCCGGTCGCATCACAGAACCGCTTGTACTGCCGGTTAGTCACTTCGTATTTGTCAATGTAATACTCGTCCAGATAAATCTGATGCACCGGCTTCTCGTCGTCATCTCCGTTACTTGACCCCATTGTGAACTCACCTGCCGGGACCTTAACCATCACCGACGAATCCTTGAACCACATGTATTCTTCATAGCCTTGTTCGTTCTTCCGCAGGAACCTCATCCCGTCTGGCGTAGGGCGTACAGCGTCAGGCGTATCGCGTAACACAACCCCGTCATCAGCGAGCACCCGCACCATGAATCTCTTGCCTTTCAGGCTGCCGTAATCCCTGCCTGCATCCCAGATGATATGTTTCTTCTTACCCCCTCTCTGATTCGGGCCGATGTCGCCACTGACTGTGCGCGGCACGATTGTGAAGCTCTTACCGCCATCCCGCGAAACCTGGGCCGAAACCGTCAGGTTCTCATCCCCATCCGGGTCGCTCAGGTCATACCAGATGTCAACCAGATTCGAGTTCGTCCGCTGCGCAAACCAGACATTCTCAACGACCGGAGGAGACCCAACCGCCAAGGCCGCCAAGAGAAGGACGCTTAACGCCAGACGCTTCATGCTAACCGCTGTCCGCATTCCGCCTACCGCTAACCGCCACCTTGCACTCTGCACTTTGCCTTTTGCCTTCATGTGTCTATTCTGCGTCCTGCGTAGTGCTTAGAGCGTATCGCGTACAGCGTATGGTGTCCAGCTTCGACCTCATCTGCTCTTCCCCAGCTTCCATCCGGCTGCTGACTGCTCAACACCCTGCGGCACAATCGTCGGGTCCTGTTCAGGCATCATCCTGTCTGCCGCTTCGTTTGAGACATTATCCCGAACGTAATCATACAGCTCTTTGAGCGTGACCCAGCCGTCGCCGTCTTTGTCACCCTCACTTTTCAGCGCCTTGAGCAGATAGTAGGTAAAAAGCCCGTGCTTTGCCTCAACCAGGTCATTCGCGGTCTGGTTCTGCCCGGATGCGGTCAGGACCACGCATTTGTCGCTGCTCTTGACATCACTCCAGTCTTCTCGCACAAAAGCCCGGCCCTTTGGAGGCAATGCCCGGTTCTCGCCGGCAAAGCACACATCCAGCATCACCAGGGTGCGCTTGGATTTCCATTCCTTGGCCTGCTCTACCAGTTGGCTTACCGGATAGAGCTTGGCCTCAGACGCCGCGGTTCCGTCGTAAGGAACCAGGTTCGGATGGCCCTCAATGCTCGGTGTGCCATGGCCGGCAAAGTAGATGTAAACCGTACCGCCCGGCTTCACCTTTCTTGGCAGCTTTGTGTTGAAAAGCTCATCCAGGTCTCCTTTGGTCGCCCGGTCTCCATAAAGGGGTATCACATTCCTTGGCTCCACACCGCATACATTCTCAAGATAGGCCCGCATCGACTTGGCGTCGTTCTCGGCATTGGGAAGGTCGGTAACCGACTCCTCCCGATAGTCGCCGATGCCGATGACGACTGCGACAGCGTTCGGGTCGGTATGCCGGCGCGAGGGCACCAGGTCCACGTCAACATAGGTTCGCTCATGCCTGCTGCCACCCTTCCTCGGCTGGACCGCGACCGTGAATGACATCACATCCGGACAGCTCCACTCATCACGGGATTCCTTGACCTTGACCACCAAGGATTTATCCTCCTCCGGTTCCACCGAAGGCGGCAGCACAGTCGCAAGCGTCTCACTGGCGCTCGCGTCCGGCTCAATCGTGCCGATGATATTTTCCTTGCCCAGCCTGGATACCAGACCCGAGCCGCCGGAAAGCACAACCCGTACGCCCTGCGCGCTCCCCTTGCCCGAATTCGTCACAGTCACCACCAGTGTAATTTGCTCCTCACCCTCGCAGATACCGTTCCCATTGGCATCAGCAAGTTTGGCGGTGAAGCTCAGCTTGGGCGGAGCTTCCTCCCGCTTATGAATATCAAGCTCACCTTCCGGGCTTGTGCCCGACCCGGTCTCGGCCAGGCACAGGCCAAAGGCAAACACAAACATCAGAACAACTGCTCTTTTCATATCAAACCTCCTGTTTTCCGAATATCAACCGCCAAGGCCGCCAAGAGAATAACGCAAATCGCTAGACGCTTTACGCCATACGCATAACGCTGGACGCGATACGCTCAACGCTCTATGCCTTACGCTAAAGGTTAACCGCTATCCGCTGACCGCATACCGCTCACCGCCATGAATCCCGTACCAGCTCACTTGGCGCTCTTGGCGGTTCATTTCTGCTCCTCGATCCAGATTAACAGATTCTCAGATCAACAGATCAACAGACCTAACTACTGACGCCGAGAACAACGAAAGCCAAGATTGCTGAACCGGTTCGATGGCCCGAACCTGATCCGAGAGGCGCAACGCAGGGTCCTGGCGAGGAGGATCCAGGAACCGCCGCGAACAACCCGGATCGAGCCAGAAGAAGGCCCTTGCGGATTATTGCTCGCACTCCTGCCATAATAGTCCTTGTCATACCAATCCTCACACCATTCCCAGACATTGCCAGCCATATCATAGCAGCCATAAGGACTTCTACCTCTTTCATATATGCCAACCGGTGCAGTATATTCGTACCCGTCCCGCTTCCAAACATTGCGGTCAGAACCCTCCCCCCAGTTGGCTCGATAGAAACCTCCGGCATCCGGCGCTTCGTTTCCCCACGGGTATTTCCTCGCATCAGTTCCTCTTGCCGCTTTCTCCCATTCGGCTTCTGTTGGCAAACGCTTGTCGGCCCAAGTACAGTACGCCTTGGCATCTTCCCAGGAGACACAGACTACCGGGTAATCAGGCTTTGTCTTAATGTAGTTCGGCATCCCGAGGAAATCCGGGTCAGATGGATATCCCCTACCGGTTGCATCGCAGAACCGCCTGTACTGCCGGTTGGTCACCTCGTACTTGTCGATATAGTACTCACCAAGATACACCTGGTGTACCGGCTTCTCGTCATCATCGCCGTCTTCTGACCCCATCGTGAACATACCAGCAGGAATCTTGACCATCACCGACGAGTCCTTGAGCCAGAGGTACTCCTCATAGCCCTGCGCGTTCGTGCGGAGGAACTTCATAGC
>JAUWNN010000050.1 GCA_030612625.1 Caldifarciminota bacterium | reverse complement strand
TTATCCGCGGGGTTATGTTTTGGGCCATTCCGGTCTCTAACCCGGTAGAAGCCGAAATATGGAGGTGGCCACCTTGATTGGTAAGTGGGCTGCACGCGGCTACTCGCAGTCGGTGCTCGAGTCGATTCGGACCCAGGTGTTTGATGTCAGCACTCCAGTCGGACCGTAACGCGACTGCTGTTATGCTTGAGCGAAGCCACCCCAACGCTTGAGACTCTTCGGCTTCGCCTCAGAGTGACGGAACAGGATAGACAGCCGGCGGGTGTACTGCCCGCCTGCCGGCTGTCTTGTTCCCGAAAACCGATATAGGATTGGCCACGAAAGCACGAAATCCACGAAAGATGAACCGACCCACCCAGACCTGACAAGGGTGACACCCTGCGCAGCGCAAGGGTGTCACCCTATCTCTTCCAGGCCGCACGGTTGCTGCTTCTCCGTTTCGTGTTCTTCGTGGCTTCGTGGCTCTATTTCGGTTCTTGGGGAAACACTAGCCCAGCAGCGCGACAATCTCGCGGTGGATGTTTTCGTTGGTGACGCCCCGGATGTCGATTGCGCTGCACCGGCAGTTGGCCGCACACGCGCCGCACCCTTTGCACAGCGCTTCGTTCACTACTGCGGCCTGCTTGCCGGACTTTTCGTTCACGACCTGGACTTCAATCGCCCGGTACGCGCACAGGGTTTCGCACATCCGGCACGCGGTGCATCGCTCCGGGTCCACGTGCGCCACTGTCGCCTCGGCTTCGAGCGTATCCCGGGACAGTATCGTCGCGGCCCGGCCGGCCGCAGCCTTGGCCTGGGCGACCGCTTCGTCGATGAACTTGGGGAAATGACACAGCCCGGCCATGAACACGCCTTCGGTGGCGAAATCGACCGGCCGCAGCTTCATGTGGGCTTCAAGGAAGAACCCTTCCGCGTTCAGCGGCACTTTGAGCATCTTCGCCAGTTCACCGGCCCCGTCCCTGGGCACGACGCCCGAAGACAGAACAAGACACCCGGGCCTGAATTCGATCTTCCGGTCGAGCACCGGGTCCCGCACCAGGATAACCGGCTTGCCGTCCTCAAGCTCCACTTCCGGCTTCTCGTCGACCGTGTACCGGATGAACACCACGCCTTTTTCCCGGGCCTGGCGAAAGTATTCCTCGCGCATACCGTAGGTCCGGATTTCCCGGTACAGCACGTACACGTCCGTATCCGGGTTCAGTTCCTTGAGCGCAATCGCGTTCTTCACCGCTTCGGCGCAGCAGATCCGCGAGCAATACGGCCGCTCCGGCTCGCGCGAGCCCACGCACTGAATCATGACGACGGAACCGGGAGAAAAGGGTTCAAGGGTTCGAGGGTTCGAGGGTTCCAGGGGCCGACTCTTGGACTCTTCTATTGTCTTCTCCAGTTCCTGCTGGGTAACAATGGAATCGCTTTCTCCATAGTGATACTCGGTCGGAGTGCGATACTCGGCCCCGGTCGCAACTATTACCACTCCGTGCTCAAACCCGGTTTCCGACTTTTGCACTTTGACTTTTGCACTTTGACTTTTGACTTCGAACGCAGTTCGATAGTTCCCTACAAACCCTTCAATTGTCTTCAACTCCGCGCCGGTGTGCACTTTGATACGCGGGTGGCTGCGCACTTTGTCCGCCATCTCGCCGATTCGGGCCTGCACGTCCTCACCTTCAACCGTGTGCCAGATGGTCCGGGCATTGCCGCCCAGCTCGTCTTCTTTCTCAAGCAGGCACACGTCGAACCCTTCGTCCGCAATCGCAAGTGCGGCCGACATCCCGGCAATCCCGCCGCCGATGACCAGCGCGGCTTTGTTCACCGCCAGTTCGACCGTGGGCAACGGGCTCTGCCGGACCGCCCGGGCAATCGCCATCCGCACCAGTTCCTTTGCCTTCCGAGTGGCCTGCTCCGGCTCTTTCATGTGCACCCATGAACACAGGTCCCGGATATTGGCCATCGAGAACAAATGCGGGTTCAGACCGGCTTCGGCTATTGTAGCCTGGAACAGCGGCTCGTGGGTCCGGGGTGAACAGGACGCAATCATCACCCGGTTCAGCCGGTGCTCCTTGATGAGTTCCTTGAGCCGTTCCTGCGTGTCGCCCGAGCACGAATATAGGTTCTCGTCCGCGAACACCACGAACGGCAGGGTCTTCGCGTATTCCACCACCGACGGCACGTCGACGATACCGCCGATATTGGTCCCACAATGGCAGATGAAAGCGCCGATGCGCGGCGCCTCGCCCCGGACGTCGGTCTCAACCGGGAACTCCTTTTCGGTCGCCAGGCTGCCGCGCGCCTCGGCCAGAATGCCCTGGGCCGCCGCGGCCGCACCCGACGCTTCGGTGACCGTCTCCGGTATCGCCATCGGTGTCTGGAAACTGCCTGCAACACTGAATCCCGGCCTCGATGTCCCGACCGGGTCCCAGATGTTCCCGCTCACAAACCCGTACCGGTCCAGTTCGATGTCGAGCTTCCGGCTCAACTCAAGCAGTTCCTGCGGCGGAACCAGGCCGCAGGACAGCACCACCATGTCGAACCGCTCGGCGTGGGCCCCGTCCTCGGTCGCGTACCGCACGAACAGGTCGTGGGTCTCTGGGTCTTCACGGACTTCGGGAACCCGGGCCCGAACCAGTTGCACGCCGTACTGCTTCTCGGCCCGGTCAACGTACTTGTCGAAATCCTTGCCGTACGCCCGCATGTCCATGTAGAAAATGGTCGGTTCGACCCCGGGCATATGCTCCTTCGCAATCACCGCTTCTTTGACCGCGTACATGCAGCACATCGCCGAGCAGTAACCGCGCTCAATCGACTCGTCCCGCGAGCCGACGCACTGCAGCCAGGCCACCTTTGTCGGCGGCTTGCCGTCGGATGGCCGCCGCACGTGCCCGGAGTACGGCCCGGACGCACACAGTATCCGCTCGAACTCCAGGCTGGTGACCACATTCGGATACCGGCCGTGACCGAACTCGGGCCGCAGGCTGGTCGGCGCAATCTTCGACCCGGCCGCGACTACGACCGACCCGACTTCAATTTCAATCTCTTCGTCCTGCTGCTCGTAGTCAATCGCCCCGGTCTTGCAGATCTTGGCACAGGCGCCGCACTTGTCCTTGGTGAACTTCAAGCAATGGGCCCGGTCAATCATCGGCACGTTCGGCACCGCCTGGGCGTAGAGCCGGAATATCGCCCGGCGCTCGGAAAGCCCGCCTTCGAACTCGTTGGGCAACTTGACCGGGCATTTAACTAGGCAGTCACCGCAACCGGTGCATTTGTCCAGGTCAACCGACCGGGCGTGTTTCAGCAGCTTCGCTTTCAGATTACCCGGCTCGCCGTCAACCGACAGCACTTCGGTCAGGGTGAGCAATTCGATGTTGTGATGCCGGCCCGCGGCAACCAGCTTCGGCGACAGGATGCACATCGAGCAGTCATTGGTCGGGAACGTCTTGTCCAGCATCGCCATCACGCCGCCGATGGCCGATGACCGCTCGACCAGGTACACCTTGTACCCGGCGTCGGCCAAATCCAGCGCGCTCTGCACCCCGCCGATGCCCGCGCCGATGACCAACACCGCGCCCGTCGGCGTTTGCTCAGCCATGGTGAGCAATACCTCCGAGTACCGTCAAATCAAAGTGCAAAATGCAACCTGCAAATCTCAAGATCAGGCCCTTCGCTCCGTCATCTTGCCTTTTGCACTTTGCAATTTGCCTTCTGCAATCACTCCTCATCCTTCTCTGCCTTTTCCAGCGCGGCCAGGCTCGCCGGATACGAATACCCGTCTTCTACCGCGAGTTCCTTGATGGCGTTCATTATCTGGCTTATCTGCACGCCCTGCGGGCATCGGGAGAAACACCGGTAATGGGTGGCGCAGATGTCCTTGAACCTGCTCGCCAGCGCCTCATCGCGCAGCCCGAGGTTCACCAACCGGATGAAACGGCGCGGGTCCATGCTTTCATCCATCAGGGTCTCAGGGCAGACCGCAGTGCACGAACCGCAGGTGAAACACCGGGCCGCCTCGGGGACCGTCTCGATAACCTGCTTCTTGAATTCCCTATCCATCTGACTCTGCCTGACCGGCCCTTCTGGAGGTCCAGGGCTTGCGGATTCCGCCCCCCTGGAACCCTGGAACCCTGGACCCCTGGAACCCTTTTCCTCCGCAATCTGCACAACCGCATCCGCGACCGCGCCGATATTCACGCCCTGCGGGCACCGAAACAGACAGGTGGAATGGTACGCGCATATCCAGACGAACTCGGACTTGTCCACTTCTTCTTTCATGCCGAGAATCGCCATCCGGATGATTCGCCGCGGGTTGTACTTCTCGTCCAGTTTCCGCACCGGGCACGACGCCGAGCACGAACCGCACGCCAGGCAGTGCATGAAATCCCGGTTCCCCATCTTCTCCCCGATACGGTGCTTGAATTCCGCATCGAGCGCATTGACCAGGATTTCCTTTGCTTGTGCCATTCCTATCCCTTCCGGCCGAAACCCGAAGGCAGAATTTTGCCTTTTGCATTTTGCACTTTGCACTTTGACTTCTGCCTTCTCATTCCTTACTCCTCGCCGATGGTCTTGAACTCGTCCTCTCTGAACGTTGTCAGCGGCAGTTCCTCATCCAGGCTCCGACCCGAGACGTAGTCGAACTCGGCCTGGGCATCACGCGACACCTTTTTGAACAGCGGGGTCAGCCCGATACTGACCGGGCACGAATCCTCACAGATTCCGCACCCGACGCACGACATCATCATGTGGTTCATCCGCGTCAAGTGGAACAGCAGGGTCTCGGACGGCATCCGGGTCATCCCTTTGCGCTTCGATATCATGACGTGTTCCCCGAGGCTGCGCATGAAGCTGTCCGAATCGAAGAAGCATTCCCGGCAGTAGCAAACCGGACATACGTTCATGCAGTTGTGGCAGTTCAGGCAGTCGGCGAAATACCGGACCAGGTTGTCCGGACCCATCATCTCCTTGTTCAGCTCCTCAATGCTGACCGCGGCATTCGCCTTACGCTTCGCGGCCAGTTCCTCAAGGTATTTCACCCGCTTGTCCGGCTCGTCGCCTTCCGCGACCTCAAGCCCTTCAAGCAGAGCCGCGCCTTTGTCATTCGCCGACTCAACCCACAACTCCTCGTCCGGATTCAACCCCAGGAACCCGATAGCGACGTCAAATACCATCGGCTTCGCATACTCGCACAACTGACACGCGGTCCGCAGGTCCGGATTGTCGTACTGCTCTTGTTGATTGCGCACGTGGTTATTGTCGAAATCAGACAAAGAAGAAGTCCGAGGGTTCGAGTCCTGTAACCCTTGAACCCTTGAACCCTTGACCCCTTGTTCTGCGTCCTCGCAGGTGCCATCCGATGGCTCAACCCTATCTCTGAACCCTGCTGACTTGTACGTGCCCGGACAGTCGATCCCGATCAGCACCAGGTTGTCGAGCAGAACCTGGCGCAGCTTGACCAACTCCACCACGGCCCGCATTTCGCATGGCCGCAGCAACAGGCCGACTTTCACGCCTTCGGCCGGCAGTTTGGCGATGTCGTGAATAACCGAAGCGGCGTTCACCGCCATAGCCGGCATCAACGGTGCCGTGTCTTGTATCTTGTCCGGGTCCGAAATCAGTGCCATGGTTGCGGCTCCGGACCCGGACATGGCCGGCACCAGGATCGCGGACAGCTTTCCATCCTTGAGCCAGCCGGCAAACAATTCCCGCAGCGTGGCTTCCGGGTTCTTGTCTCTGGTCTTCAATAAGCCCTTCATGTTACACGTCCCACTTGTCCCGGAACTCACTCGGGCCTTTCTCTTGTATCGCTGTGGTCATCTCGGTAACCGTGTTCGCGAACTTGCGTCCTTCGGCCGCGGATATCCAGCGCAGCCACACCCGGTCCTGGTCCAGCCCGACCGACCGCATGATCGAGTTGAACAGCACCATCCGGCGCCGGGCCTTGTAGTTGCCCGAGACGTAGTGGCAGTCGCCCGGGTGGCACCCGCCGATGAACACGCCGTCCGCACCCTCGAGCAGGGCGCGCAGGATGTACACCGAATCGACCGAACTCGAACACATCACCCTTATCGGCCGCATGTTCGGCGGGTACTGCATCCGGGACGTCCCGGCCAGGTCAGCACCCGCATAGGTACACCAGTTACACAGAAACCCGACAATCCTCGGCTCAAAATCCGCCATCAGACCTCCTCGGATACGCAAGACGCATTACGCAATACGCCGGAGGCCAGCGTGAAGCGTTATGCGTAAAGCGTAATGCGTTATGCATTACACCGCCGCGTCCACCATTGAAATCATCTGTTTTGCCCTGAATCCACTTAGCTCAATCGCATTCGACGGGCACGCCATCGCGCAGGCCCCGCATCCCTGGCACAGCACCGCGGTCACTTCGGACTTGCCTGTTTCCGGGTTCACCCGGACCGCTTCGTACCGACAGACATGCTCGCAAACACCGCAGCCGGTGCACCAGCGGGCATTGACACCGGCAACAACTGCGTCGGTTGAAAGCTCCCGGTGGCTGATGATTGAACAGGCCCGGGCAGCGGCGGCATACGCCTGGGAAACGGCCTCCGGAATCCGCCGCGGGCTGTGCGCCATCCCGGCCATGAACACACCCCGGGTCGTGAAGTCAACCGGCCTGAGCTTCACGTGCGCTTCGAGGAAGAACCCGTCCTGGTTCGTCGGCACCTTGAGCAGTTGCGCGATCTCCAGGTTTGATTCCGCGGGCACCACCCCGCAGGACAGGACCAGCAGGTCGGCATCGATGCCAAGCTGCGCTCTCAGCACCGGGTCCTTGATTGAGACGTGCAGCTTGCCGTCTTTCTCAGTCACTTCCGGTTTGTGGTCCTCGTCGAATCGGACGAACATCACCCCGGCGGCGCGCGCATCCCGGTACAGCCCTTCCTTGAACCCGTAGGTGCGCATGTCCCGGTACAGAATGTACACGTTCCGCTTCGGATTCAGTTCCTTCAGCTTCAGCGCGTTCTTCACCGCTTCGGTGCAGCACACCCGGGAGCACCACGGATGTTCGTCTTCCCGCGAACCCACGCACTGAATCATCACCACGTGCTGAACGTCGTCGAGCCCGTCCGGTTTGTCGGCAATCATCTTCTCCAGCCCGGTCTGGGTCACGACATTGTCGTTCTTCCCGTACAGGTACTCGGTCGGCTTGTACTCCTCAGCCCCGGTCGCAACCACAAACACGCCGTGCTCAAAGGAAAGGGTCTGAGGATTCGAGGGTTCTAGGGTTGTGCCATCGGATGGCACCTGCGAGGACGCAGAACCAGGGTGAGACTCCTTTTCCGCCATTCGTCCTTCGTCCTTCGTCCTTCGGAATTCAACGGTTGTCTTGTAGTTGCCGACATACCCGCTCACGTCCGTCAACTCCGCACCGGTGAACACCTTAATTTTCGGGTTCGCCTCGATTCTCGCTTCCAGGCCTGCCAGGAATTCACCAAGGCTGTTGCCGGCTTCGTCGTACCGCAGGTTGCGCACGTGCCCGCCCAGCCGGTCCTGTTTCTCGACCAGGAACACCTCGAAACCCTGGTCCGCAATCGCCAGCGCCGCAGTCATCCCGGCCAGCCCTCCGCCGATTACCAGAGCGTTCTGGATTATCTCCTGGGACAACGAATGCAGCGGCCTCAGGAGTCGGGCGCCGGCCACCGCCATCCGGACAAGTTCGTTCGACTTCACAGTCGCGGTCTCCGGCTCTTTCATGTGCACCCAGGAACACTGGTCCCGGATATTCGCCATCATGAACAGGTGCCGGTTCAGACCTGCTTCAGCCAGGGTCTCCTGGAACAGCGGCTCGTGAGTGCGCGGCGTGCACGACGCCACCACCACCCGGTTGAGCTTGTGATCTTCAATCGTCTTCGTGATCTTCTGCTGGGTATCCTGAGAACAGGTAAACAGGTTCTCTTCCGCGTACACTACTCCGGGCAGGGTCTTCGCATACTCCACTACGCTCGGCACGTTCACCACCCCGCCGATGTTGATTCCGCAGTTGCAGACGAACACCCCGATCCGCGGCTCCTCAAGCGAGACATCCCGCTCCGGCGGATACTCCTTGCGTGTCACCAGCGTATCCCGGGCCTGGGTGAGCAATGCTCCTGCCTGGGCCGCAACCCCGGTTGCTTCGGTCACCGTTTCCGGGATATCCTTGGGCTCGCTCATCACCCCGCACACGAAGATACCTTCCCGGCTGGTCTTCATCGGCGCGTGCGGGTCGGTCCGGACGAACCCCTGGTCGTCAATCTCCACCCCGATGCTCCGCGCCAGTTCCGACGCCTTCGGGTCAGCGATCAACGCCGCGGAAACCACCACCATGTCGTACTTCTCTTCGACCAGTTCGCCGTCCTCGTTCTCGAATGAGATAACAAGGTCTTCGGTCTCCTCATTCCGACTGAGCGCGCTCACCTTGCACCGGCGGTACTGAATCCCGTACTCATTCTGCGCCCGCTGGTAGTACGCCTCGAAATCCTTGCCAAAGCAGCGCATGTCCATGAAGTAGACGTGACAGTCCAGCTTGCCCCCGCAGTGCTCGCGGGCAATTACTGCTTCCTTGGTCGCGTACATGCAGCAGACCGACGAGCAGTAGAAATGCTCCTGGTTACGCGAACCGACGCACTGAATCCAGGCTACTTTGTCCGGTTGCTTGCCGTCTGACGGACGCTGGACGTGCCCTTCGGACGGCCCGGTCGCGGAGAGAATCCGCTCAAACTCCAGGCTGGTAACCACGTTCGGATAACGGCCGTACCCGTACCCCCATTCCCCGACCGGCTTGTACTCCTTGAACCCGGCCGCAAGCACCACCGCGCCGATTTCAATCTCCTCCTCGGTCGCGGCCATCGAGTGGTCGATTGCCCCGGCTTCGCACGCCGCCACGCACTGCATGCACTCGGAGCACACCCCGCAATTCAGGCACCGTTCCGCCTCGGCGACCGCGGTCTCCTCATCGAACCCGAGCTCGATTTCGTCATACCCCTTGAGCCGCTGCTTGACCGGGAGACGCTTCTCTTCCGCACGCTCGCGCGGCTTGACCCCGCACCGGTATCCGGCCGAATCCTCGGTCTTCGCCGGTTCGGGTTTCGGCTCATCGCGGCCCGCAGCCAGGTCCTCACCCTTGATATACCGGTCAATCGAGATGGCGGCTTCATGGCCGGCAGCCACCGCTTCAATCACCGACGCCGGGCCGAGAACCATATCAACGCCCGCGAACACACCGTCAATACCGGTCCCGAGAGTCAACTCGTCAACCTTGAATGTACCGCCCCCCAAGCGCTCAAACCCGTCATACTTCTCTGCGTCAACCTGCGCGCCTATGGCGAGAATTACATCATCCGCGGGCACGGTCCTGCTCTTGCTCGAATCGAACTCCGGGCTGAACCTGCCCGCATCGTCAAACACCCGGGTGCATTCGATTACCTTGAGCCCGGTTACTTTGCCACCACTGCCTTCAATCCGGTCCGGGCCCAGGGATGGCTCCAGTTTCACGCCTTCGTCCAGCGCTTCCTGGATTTCGTACTCGAACGCCGGCATCTCATCGCGGCGTTCAAGACAGACCATAGTCACGTCTTCAGCACCCACCCGGCGGGCCGCGAGCGCCACGTCCACCGCCACATTGCCTCCGCCGATAACCACAATGCGCTTGCCGAGTTTCGGCGTTTCACCCTCATTCGCCGCGCGCAGGAACTCAATCCCGTGATGCACGCCCGCGAGGTCCATACCGTTAATCTTCAGAGTCCGGCTCTTCTGGCAACCCAGTCCGAGGAACACCGCTTTGTACCCATCGCTCAACAACCCATCCACTTCCTTGCGCGACTTCACCGGGCTGTTTGTTTTCAGCTCAATACCGGTATCAAGGATGTCCTTGATCTCCCGGTCCAGGGCTTCGCGCGGCAGCCGGTACGCCGGGATTCCGGTCCGCATCATCCCGCCCGGCTTGTCCGACGCCTCGAACACGGTCACTTGGTATCCCTTTGCCCGCAAATCAAGCGCGCAAGTCAGCCCGGCCGGGCCTGCACCGATAACCGCAACCTTTTCCTCTTTCTCGGGTAGTGAGGGTGACACCCTTGCGCCGCGCAGGGTGTCACCCTGAGCTCCGGGAAGAACGTCGTACTCAATTTTGTTCTCATGCACATAGTCCGAAATGAACCGCTTCAGGGTCCGGATTGAGACCGGGCCTTCATAGTCCTTACGATTACACTCCTGCTCGCACGGATGGTGGCACACCCTTCCGCACACGCCCGGGAACGGCAGCCGTTCCCGCACCAGTTCGTACGCTTCCTTGAACTTACGCCGGGAAATCAGCGCTACGTACCCCTGGGCATTCACCCCGGCCGGGCAGGCCAGCCGGCACGGCGCGCGGTCCTCGTTCTTCTCCACCGTGAACGCATTCGGAATCGCCTGCGGGAACAGCCGGTAAACCGCCTGCCGCTTCGAGATGTCCTGGTTGTACGAATCCGGCACATCGACCGGACACGCCTTGGCGCAGTCCATGCAGCCGGTGCACTTGTCCAGGTCAACGTACCGGGCCTTGCGTCTGATCTTCGCCTTGAAGCGGCCCGGCTCACCTTCCAGCCCGAGCAGTTGGGAATAAGTCAGCAGTTCGATATTCGGATGCCGGCCGGTCCCGACCAGCTTCGGCGACAGGATGCACATCGAGCAGTCATTAGTCGGGAAGGTCTTATCCAGCATCGACATCACCCCGCCGATTGACGGCTGCTCGTCGAGCAGGTACACCTTAAATCCGGACTCGGCCAACTCCAGCGACGCCTGAATCCCGCCGATACCGGCGCCGACGACTAAAACGGCTCCCGTCGGCGCTTGCTCAGCCATGGTAAGCAACACCTCCGGGCGCCGTCAAGTCAAAGTGCAAAATGCAACTTGCAAATCTCAAAATCAGGCCCTTCGCTTCTTGGCAGTCACAACCGACTTCCCGATTATCTTCGCCAGCGCCTGGGACTCGTCGAGCATTGGTCCCAGAATACCATCAGGCACCAGATCGGCACGGTTGATGAGCTTCAACCAGTAGTCCGACTCGCGCAGCTCTTTGAGGACAATCTGCAGCTTGTGCACGAAGTCGGCTCTGCTTTCCGCCCCGCAGGCTTCCTGGTAGTTCGCTCCGGCCGACGCACTTGAACGCATGACCTGGCCGGCTATATGCCTGCTAGGTGCTGTCTTGCTCAACCGGCTCGTGAGTTTCAGGCATCTCACTGCGAAGTCAAGCAGCCGTTCCTCAAGGTCTTCCCTCTTCGTCATTTTGCCTTTTGCACTTTGCAATTTGCCTTTTGACTTCATCCGCTTACGTCTGATCCACCATTTCCGACATGCTCTTCTTGGAGAAATTCCTGTGCGTCATCGCTCCGGACGGGCAGCTCACCGCGCATGCGCCGCACCCTTCGCACAGCACCGCGTTCACAACCGCGACTCGCCGCTTCGGGTCAACTTCGACCGCGCCGTACGCGCACGTGCTCTCACAGTTGCCGCACCCGACGCATACCTCTTCGTCAACGCTGGCTGTGGTCGGCAGGTGATGCAGTTCCTCCTGCCCGAACATCGCCAGCACCTTGGCCGCAGCCGCGGAAGCCTGGGCCACGGTTTCAGGAATGTCCTTCGGGCCCTGGCCGCAACCGGCAAGGAAATACCCGCCGGCAAGAGTTTCGACCGGCCGCAGCTTGGGAGGGGCTTCGGGCATGAACCCGTGTTCGTCAACCTGGAGCTTGAGCTGCCGGGCCAGCGCCACGCCGTCCGGATTGGAGACGATTGCGCTTGCCAGCACCACCATGTCCGCTTCGACCTCAACCTTGCGGCCGGCCAGCGTGTCGGCTCCCCAGACAACCACTTTCTCCCCGCGGCGGAATATCTTGGAGACCTTGCCCCGGATGTAGGTTGCCCCTTCGTCAGTGGCCCGCTTGTAGAACTCCTCAAACCCTTTGCCCGGGGTCCGGACGTCGATATAGAATACGATTGCCTCGCCGTCGTGCACCCGGTGCTTGTACAGAACCGTATGCTTGGCCGTGTACATGCAGCACACCTTGGAGCAGTAAGGCACGCCGTGCTCCTGGTCCCTGGACCCGGCGCACTGCACGAACACCACCTTCTTCGGCACTTTGCCGTCCGAAGGCCGTTTGACTTCGCCTTCGGTCGGGCCTGACGCCGAAAGCAGCCGCTCGAACGCCATCCCGTCAATCACGTCCGGGATTCGGCCGAAACCGTACGAACCCAGGCTTCCGGCATCGAACAGCTCGTACCCGGTTGCCAGCACGATTGCGCCCACTTCCTCCTCGACAAACTTCTCCGTGTCGTCGAACCGGATTGCCTTGGTCGGGCATATCTTCTCGCACACTCCACATTTGTCCTTGGTCAATTTGATGCACGCGTCCGGGTCAATCACCGGTCGGTTCGGCACCGCCTGGGGCAGCAATCGGTAAATCGCCTTGCGCTTTGCCATCCCTCGCTCGAAATCGGACTCGGCCCTTCCCGGACACTTCTCCAGACACAACCCGCAGCCGGTGCACGTATCGAAATCGACGTAGCGCGGCTTCTGCCTGACTCTCACCTTGAAATTGCCGACGTACCCGGACACCTCGGCCACTTCGGAATAGGTGTACAGCTTGATGTTCGGATGGTGTCCGACCTCGACCGTGCGCGGGGTCAGGATGCACTGGGAACAATCCAGGGTCGGGAACGTCTCGGACAACTGGGCCATGTGCCCGCCGATTGACGGCAGTTTCTCCACCAGCACCACTTCGTAACCCGCGGTGCCGATATCGAGCGCCGCCTGGATCCCCGCGATTCCCGCGCCGACAACCAGTGCCCGCCTATTGATCTTGACCCCGACCGGTTCGAGCGGACCGTCATTCACCGCCCGGGCAATCGTCATCCTGATAATCCCTTCTGCTTTGTCGGTCGCCTGGTCCCGGTCTTTGGTCACCCAGGAACAGTGCTCCCTGATATTCGCAATCTCGCACAGGTACGAATTCAGCCCGGCTTCCTCGCAGGCGTTACGGAACGTCGTCTCGTGCAGGGTCGGCGAACAGCAGGCCATCACTACCCGGTCCAGGCTGTCATCCTTCACCGCATCCCGGACCATCTTCTGCCCCGGGTCGGAACAACAGTACATATAATCCTTGGCCACAACAACCCCGGGCATCTTCTTCACCCGCTCGACCAGTTCCGGGACCCTGACCACGCCACCGATATTGATCCCGCAGTGGCACACAAACACCCCGACCCGCGGCTTCCCGGGCATTCTGACTTCTGCAATCTGACCTCTGACTTCTGATTTCTTCGTGTTCTCGCCCCTGGAACCTTCGTCTCCGGCTTCCTCGGTCACTTCCTCATTTTGCACTTTGACTTCTGCACTCTGCAATTTGCCTTCTGCCCTCGGCTCTCCGCTCTCCGCCTCCGGAACCCTCGAACCCTGGAACCCTTGGACCCTTGAACCCTCGTCTCTCACAACAGCCCCTTCTTCTCCAGAAACCCCACCGGGTCCAGCGCCTTGCAGTCGAATCCCAGCTCGTCTTTCTCCAACCCGACCGCCAGCCCGAGCAGTTGGGTGAAATAGAACACCGGGATGTCAGCACCCTTGAACCCTGGACCCCTCGACCCCTCGGACCCTCTCTCCAGGTTGTACTGGCACAAAGGACAGGTGGTGACAATCGCTTCCGCGCCCCAGGATCTCGCGTTGTCGAGAATCCGCTTCGAACTCTGCTTCGCCACTTCCTTCCGGTTCACCACCAGGTATCCACCGCAGCACTCGGTCTTGAAGTCGAAGCCGGTCGGCTCTGCGCCCAGGGCCCGCATCAGGTCGTCCATCACCTGCGGGTTCTCAGGGTCGTCGAAACCAAGCACTTCCGGGGGCCGAACCATCAGGCACCCGTAGTACGATGCGACTTTGAGTCCTTCGAGCGGTTTCACAACCTTCTCCCGAATCGCATCCCAGCCGATGTCGTTCTTCAAGACATCCAGGTAATGGACAACCGAAACATCCCGCTCATAAGGCTCATCAATGAAATCCAGCATTCGCTTGCGTTCGACTTCGTTCTCCGGCTGGTCCAACCTGACCTTGGCCCGCTTGAGCACATTGTAGCAGGCTGCGCACAGCGTCACCAGTTTGTCCCCGAGTTGGCTCGCCCGCACGATATTCCGGGTCGCGCCCACCCGACCCGCGAAATCATCCGAACTGGTATTATAGATTGCGCCGCAGCAGACCCAGGACGGCATTTCTTCCAGTTCGAACCCCACCCGGACAGCGGCCTTGCGCGCGCAGGAATCCAGGTTCTTCGCCTTGGTGTAGAGCGTACATCCGGGGTAGTAGACGTATTTCATCTCAGCAAGCGGTAGTCACCCGGCCATTGCGCACGGCGCAGACGATGCCGCCGAGGCATGGAACGCAGTGCCGCAGCAATCTTCTGCCGCGCCACAACGGAAGATTGCCACGCCCGCCTCCGGCGGCCTCGCAATGACAGCAAGGGAAGAC
>JAUWNN010000260.1 GCA_030612625.1 Caldifarciminota bacterium | reverse complement strand
TGGTACCTTCGGTATCAATCGTCAGCCAGCCCCCGCGCTTCACCGGCTTGCCCGAAGGCAGCGTCGGCATCGGCTTGACCTCATGCCATCCGCTCGGCCAGTCCGGACGCCAGCCCACTGTGAATCCGCCGTCCTTCCAGTCATTGCTGCGACGAATGTCACCAACAGCATAAGTCGAGCACCGAACTGACCATGTGCCGGTAACCGCGCCCACATTGTGGTCGTCGAACTCCAGAGTCGTGGACTGACCTCCGGGCAAACTGGTCACAGGCTGCGACTTGTCGTACACCCGTGTACCTGTCGGGTCCTCGATGAAGAAGTAGGCGGTGAAGCTCATCGGGTCGGTGCCGTAGTTCTTCCAGGTCCCTTTGGGCGTCACTAGAGTGTTGACCGGGACATACCCGGCCGGCGCGATAATCTGCTCCACGCCGACATCACCACCGGGCCCTCCGCCGACCGGAAATCCGTACCAGAAACCCCAGTAGCCCCGATAGTCGGTGTCAGCACCAGTACCTTGGACCGGCTGAGCTATCGTGCCGTTAAGCCCGTAGTCGCTGCCACCCGAGCCCGGACTGCCGCCCGAATTGAACGAATACCAGGGCACCAGATAGGTCTGCCCCATCGCAAAACCCACTAGCAGGACAAGCACCAGGAGAACGCGCGGCGGCCCGAGGCCTCGGTCTGAACAACGAATTCGGAATTCGTCATTCGTCATTCGCACTTTCATAATCTCCCCCTTTCAGGGTTTAGTGCTTGCATTCTACCGCTCGTGCAAACCTCGGGGTTCAACTTCGACTTGCATCTCCTCAGCAGCCGTCTCGGCCTGTACTGTTTCCAGCCGCGGCAGTGCATCAGGGAACCTGAGGTCCTCATAGCCTTTCCACCTTACCAGAACCCGGTAGCTGAACTTCGCATCGCTCGTTCCATCCTGGAGCTCACAGACATTGAAACCGGTTCCGTCCTTCTTCACATACACGCCGTTGCAGTCATCCTCAAGCTGGACAAAAACCTTCATCGGATGCTGGGCTGTCACAGTACCGCAATCAAGGAACAGTGGGTCAAGATTGACCCGGCAGTGTCCGTCGGCGAGCTGCCCCTCACCCACATCTTCAAACCAGGGCTCAGGCATCTCGGGAGCGATAAGACTCTTGTCCCCGGCCCGGGTCTTCATACAAGTACCCATCAAGCCGCTACCGTTGACCTTCCACGATGTGCCGCCCGAACTCACGCCCACCCAGACGTAGGTGAGGTTCGTTGTGAAGTAACCCCCGCCCCGGGTACCGCTGGTGTTGGTGGCGTGACCAAACACGCCAATCTCAGTGCCGGTCAAAGCGCCGCCGCTGCCGGTCGTCAGGTAGAGACCGGCTTGATTGTTGCCGGTACTAAGAACTCCGGTTCCGCTGGAATGACTGTTACTTGCTTTCACTCCGAATCCACTGCTGGTTGAGCTTCGAGCATATACACCTATTCCGGTCCCTGAGGTGTTGCGGGCCCTACAGTACGCTCCGTACGAAGTTCCGGTGAAAGCGCCACCGCTGCCAGTTGACAAATATAGGCCAGTCGTATTGTTCCCGACACCCATAATCCCGGTTCCTGAACTGGAGGAGTGCTTTGCGTTGACAGCAAAATCACCGGGACGTGCGGTTTTTGCGTAGACGCCTGCACTATAGGTTCCACCCTCACCCCAGATGGCCGGAGCATTGGTCGTCGCCGTAGCCGCGTAGAACTGCTGCGCACGTCCCGTGGTGGCAATCCAGAACCTTCCCGGGTTCTGGGCGCTCGAATATTGGTTCCGAATGTAGCGGTCGTCACCCCAAGACTGGTCAAAGGCCACGGTGCCGGTAGTAGTGATCTGATTAGGGGTAAGGTCGATGCCAGTACCTTCATTGATTTGAGTCACTGTGCCGGTGCCGCCGGTCAGGTCGTTCTGCGGCATCCAGGCACTGCCGTTCCATTTCAGCACCTGCCCGTTGGCTGCGCTCTTCTGAGCTATAGCAGGACTGGGATAAGTGCCGGTCAGGTCGCCACCCGCGTTCTGCCCTTCATTGACATATCGGGCGTCGCCCCAGGTGGTGCTGAAATCAACCGTGCCGACGGTGGTTATCGGATTGGGATTGCAGACAATTGCCCCACTCGGCCCCTGACCAACACTGGTCACTCCGGTGCCGCCGCCGGTCTGGTCGTTGGCCGGCTGCCAGGAAGAGGTGCCTGAGTTCCATTTCAGAACCTGGCCGTCGGTCGCGCCCTTCTGGGCAATCGTCGGACCAGGATACGGACCGGTCAAATCGCCGCTTGCAGCGGTCGAGATGGTGATGTGGTTAGCTGCCGGAACACCACCCAGGTTTGCAGCATCGTCAGCATCCTGCGCATTGTAAGTATAAGGCGCGCTCACCATCCGCATTCTGGGTGTGATCACCTGGGTCTCCACCGTCACCTGCAAGTAGCAGTCCGGCCCATCAGGAATGGATGTAATCGGGTTGACGCTGCCCAACAGCACGTTGAACAGGCCATCCGTGACCTGAACATCGGTTTGGGTTTCTGACCACAGCGCCGTGCCGCCGCTCGCCACATCATAGATTTCGAGGAACAGGTCGTATGGTCCGGTCAGTAGACCGCCGCTCCCATCAGTCAGCTTGCCCTGGAAGTTGATGAGTTGAGGAACACTGATTGCGTCGGTACCATGCTTGGTGCCGACATTGGTCTCCGCTGCAAAGACTGCGCCCACAAGCAGCAGACACAGCACTATTGCTGCGGATTTGAGACTGCCTTTTGGCATTTCCGCCTCCTTATGTTTTGCCCCGGTTTGGTTTCTCCGAGGGCATCTATCCCTTTATATGACCGCAGAAGCCGCTGCGGTCCTGTTACGCTAGGAAACCGTTCCTATTTCGGATGTACCCGTCTGCTGACAGGTGGATTGTAGTCCCTATCTGCTGCCTGTCAAGCGAGCATTGAACTGCTTAAGCTTAGCGCCACTGGCTGCTTTGGAGTGCACAGGCATACCTGCGCTTTGTCTTGCCGGAAGCGTGCTTCCGCCTCTGAAAGCGGCAGCTTGTTGCCACAATCCAACGAGCCGGGGCGCTCGCACGGCGCGCCCCGGCAGAGTACAAAGGGTGACACCCTTGACCTTCGTCAGGGTGTCACCCTATAGCTAGTGTTGGACGACGAGTTTGTGAGTTGCAGTGAAGTCGTTCGCGTCAAAGCGTACGAGATAGACTCCAGTGCTCAGCTTGCGCAGGTCAAGACTGACTGCGCCGCTGCGACTGGCCAGCACTGTCCGCTGCTCAACCACCCGGCCAGCAACATCAAAGATGCTGATATGCGCGGGCCCGGCATTAGGCAGGGTGTAGCGCAGGGTCGCAAATCCGCTCGCCAGAGGATTCGGGGCAATCAGCAGACCGCTGACCGCTAACCGCTGACCGCTGGCCATCACGCCGGAACGCGCGAGCCCCATGACAGGCCCGGTCGGTATCATATACCGCCACATCTCGACAGTCTTGTTGCCTTTGAGCGCGAAGAACGCGCCGTATCCGTAGCTCACGATGTCGGCCCCGTACTTCACACGCCGCTGCCGGCCGGTGGGCGGAGTATAGTTCGGCACTGTGTCCAGTTCGGTCCAGGAGTCCTTTACAACAGTGTACTTGAAGAACTGCTGGGTATTGCCGCCTTTGAGCGCATAGATTTCACTCTCATACCAGGCACCACTCCCGCCGTCCTTGGACTTCTTCTTCTTCGTCCGGCCACTGTGCAGACCCCAAAGCGGCATGCCTTTCAGCTTGTTGTCAGACCAGGAGTCACCAGCGATGTTGTACTTCCACATCTCGTGGTCGGTGCCGGTGTAATACTTGGCCTTGTGCGCATAAAGCAGTTTCGCATCATCCGTACCGTCGGCTCCATTGAAGACCAGCCACGAGCCTTTGTCCCATTTGGCACGAACGCCGGGAGGTGTCTCCGGCAGGGTATCCCATTTCGAAGTCGCAACATTGAACCGGTAGAACTCGGTTTTGTAGCCTTTGA
>JAUWNN010000102.1 GCA_030612625.1 Caldifarciminota bacterium | reverse complement strand
ACCCCTGTTTGTCGGTGTTGGGCTTCTTGGCTCCCATCGACCAGTCCTTCGAGCAGGGGCTGAAGCTGAAGGAGGGCTGCACGTCGCTGGCTGCATAGAGCTCCATGAGGCTGTCCAGCCATCCCCACTTGAACGTGTCGGGCCTGCTTGGCTGAATGATAGCCCAGTACCCGTAGCCCAGTTTGTCATGCTGGACGCCAACCGACTCCTCACGGGCTATGCAATGCCCCCAGTTATCAGGGTCATACGGTAGAGTATCCACCGGTATGCTGTCCTTCCACCCAATGACCGACTGAGTGCCAAATATCCCATCCACCCCGGCTTTCGCGTACACCCGCATGCAAAGGTCCTGGTCGGTCTGCTCGTATCCTCCCAGCCTTAGTTTTCCGTGCGGGTATGGGTCATCATGTTGATAATAATAGTTCAATCGCGTCTGCCCGTCTCTGGTGAAACGGAACTCGTACTTCCGCCCGCGGATGATGGATTCAGGTCGTGTCGTGGTCAGGTCGAAGTGTACCCACCTGTAGGAACGACCCTCGACGGTATCGCCTGTGGCTATCGGTGTACCGCCCGGATACGTCAGCACCTGTACGTAGTATCGGTCTCCGCTTCCTTGTCCCGTGAACAACTCGACGTACGCCATCGAGTCGAAGCAGCAAGTCACGATCTGAGAAACGCCTAGTTCGGGGTCAACGTAGCCTGACCACTTCGCAGTCACGGGCTCCACTTCGTAGGCCTTCAAGTACGGGAATGCTATCCCGACACATACCAGCAGAAGTGGTATTGCTCTTCTCATGCTCTACCTCCTTGGGGTTTTCACGACTTTCGTCGTGTAGCTCTTGTTTCCTACTTTGACGCTCAAGACATATACACCGTCTGGGACGTCTTTCATATCAACTTGGTAGCGGAAGGCTGTCTCTGATGATGCCGCCGCTACTATTGGGACATTCTTGATTCTGTTCCCAGCCACACTGTATAGTTCTAGTCTTGCACCAGAAAGCAGCGCTGGCAGTTCCACACTCAGATGACTTGCCGTCACGCTCGGCCAGACTCGGAGACGCCCCTTTCGTGGCGGCGGCTGGTGTGGCTCCGAGATTGCCGTCTGCAGTGTCTCCAGAATGCAGATTCCTCCTTCATAGCAGGCTGCATAGATGTACGGAGGCTCCCACAGTAGTCGGCGAATCGTTCTTGGTGGAGTCCAGTTTCCTACCGGCCTGAGATTCCTTGGGTCTGCCACGTTCACGACGTACAAGACCGACCCGCCGACATAGGCCAAGGTATCAATCACGACTACGTCTGCCATCCAGCCGTCAAGAGGCAAGGAATCAAGGGTGTATGGCGCTCTTTGGTCAGCTATGCTGAGGGCAACACAGCCATAGTAAGAACTGGCCGTAAACGCAAGGGTATCCTGAAGGTCGATGCCCAATGTCCTGCCGTTCCAACCTCCGACCACAGCAGGATTGTCGGGCCGTGCAACGTTAATCACCTTGAGCGAGGTCACGTTGGCCACGAAAGCTAGCGTATCCTGGAGCAGTGCCTTCCAGGAATCGAACGGCAACTCACAACTCCCCACCAGCTCCGGCTCGCGCGGCCGAGCAACATTCAGTATTTGGAACCTGCGATTCTCAGCTATATAACAGAACGAATCACGCAGGACCATGTCTTCGGGGTAGTTGGGGACATCGTATCCTCCGAGCACTCTGGGTGCCTGAGGGTCACTCACGTCAACCGAACGGAAGAACGGTACGTACAACCAAGTCATGAACGCGAAGGAGTCCCTTGCGACAACCGAACTCGTCCGCGTCCTCCCGACCGAATCACATGACCCTATTAGAAGTGGCATGCTGGGCTCGGCAACATCGAGTATCTGCATGCCCGCGTGGTAGCTGGCAAGATAGGCCCTCTCACTGTCAATGCAGATGTCTTCAACCATGTCGCCTGCGAACAACATCGTGTCGATTCGCGGTGTCGAAGGGCTCGTGATGTCGATCGCAACCAGCCCTTCGAAGTAGTCGGCAACCAGCGCATAGTTCAGCGCGGGCACTGCTCGGACTCCATAATCCCAGCCTGGTGCTTCGACATGGCCGACAAGCCTTGGATGCCTTGGGTCCGCGATGCCGATAATGTCGAACTTGGGAGTGTAGAGCACCGTGTCGCATGTTGGTGGCAAATAGAGGCCGGCGGGCTGAATGCCATCGAGTGAACCAACCGGTATTGGCGTCGCCGGATTCTTCACATTGTATACTTGGAGACCATTGGCAGCGGTGCCGAAAAAGCAGAGGGTATCTCGCACCGCGACCGATAGCGCTTCATAGCCACCGATGCTTCCGGCACGGTGCGGATTCCGCGGATTGCTGACATCAATGATGTTTAGGCCGTATTGGCCTGAGAGATAGCAGTAGTCGCCCGAGATGCACGTCGGGAAGCCGGAGTCGGCACAGGCACCAACCTGTTCTGGATTGCGTGGGTCAGCGACATTGAAGACGCGCAAGGAATCTTGCTGATAACCAATTGCATAGAGAAAAGTATCCTGCAAAGCGATGTCCATAATCGGTGGTAGGTCAATCCTTGAAAGCAGATGAGGAAATGCGAGGTTGCTTACGCCATAAATCTCAATGCCGGTCCCGCCTTGCGACATACCGCAATAAACCAAAGTATCCTTGATGATTGCCCGGCTGAGAATACCATAGCAGTTGATGTCAGAAAGAAGCTGCAACTCCAAGCTGTCGTGGGAACGGAACTGAATCAGACTGGCACCAGAACCACGGGCAAGGCAGATAACGGTATCATCCGGCGTGACGCGCAGGGATACCTTGACCGAAGGGCCATAGCTCCAGCGTCCCACGCAGGTAATTCCTTGAGAGTCCGGCTTCCAGCTCATCTGTTTGTAGTAGTCTTGCAGCCTTCGCTCGGACAGCCATCGCCTCCTGAACCACGGCTCAATCTCCCGTAGCGAATCGTGAATCCCGGCCCAATCCTGCCGCGGCTCGCGGGCCGACGCGGCCGCCAGCCCGGCAAGCAGCAGGACGATGATTGACTTCCCTCGCAGTATCATAACTTCATTCTATGCCGAGTCCGGGTTCTGTCAACCAGCCGGATTGTCAGCAGGAAATCAGAAACAGGAATTGACAGCGACCGGACTCATATCCTGACGCGAGCCCGATTGATGAGAAACGGTTAACGTCCCCATTATTCCACATTTCGGCTTCGCCGGCTTTGCGGGGCCGGCAACAGAATCGAGAGGCTGGGCTCTTTTGCCTATCGCACTACAGTCACGGTTGCGGTTGTTGAGCCTGAGGACGACTCCAGGCGGCAGAGATAGACACCGGCCGGGATTCCTTGTGCAGCCCATGTGGCCTCAAGTTGGCCTGAAATCAGAGCAGGTTCCAGGTGGTCAACCAGGCGGCCGGTGGCGTCCCAGATGGTCAACTGCGGCTCTCCAGAAAGCTGACCCTTGCACGAAATCCTGAAGGGCGGAGGGCCGTGGGTCGGGGTTATGCTGAGGCTCGAGCGTGCCGGGAGCTGTTCTTTTGGTTCAGCTACACCGGTGGGAATGAAACCGATCCGGGCGTGATAGGCCTGGACATCGTCGGGCGACCCGTATTTGGCGGTATCATTTGGCGTAGAGCAGCGGCGGTCAGTGCTGCCGTTCGGGTTCCGCCAGAACTTGACTCTTCTGCCTTCGTCACCGCGCCAGGAAATCTCCAGAAGCAGGTTGTCGGTGTTGTTGTATTCGAAGTCCGAGGGGAAGTAGTACCAGGTCAGGTTCTGACCAGTGCCCACAATGAGGGTGTCAGCCTGGAGAATGACCACCGGGGTGTTGCCTCCGTAGTTGGCTACGAAGCTTGAGACAAGAGCACTGACCGAGGTGTGGCACAAAAGAGCCGTGACATTATAGAACCGGCCCGGAGAGTCTTCGGTCGAGCTGAGACCGAAACAGACGATGCGGCCGGCATGATTGATTTCGCTCTGGAGATACAGCAACTGGACCCTGTATGCATCGTACCAGTCGCCCCAGAACGGAATGCAGTTCTTGACATAAGGTGAACCGATTTCCACATAAGTGGTATCGGCCAGAGCAGGGCCGGCAAGAACGGCTACCATTACCAGAATCACAGACATACGCTTCACGATTACCTCCTTGGCTTTAATATACCGGTCTGTACCAGTCGGTCAAGGAATAGTTGTGGCTGTGGATTCACGGATTGTGGCGAAGCTGACACAGCCGGTATGCACGGACTGGTTTGGGGTTTGCGGTCCGGCCTGAGTCGGGCCGGGGGCGGCCTCAGGAAGGAGGGTTCAAGGGGTCGAGGATTCAGAAAAGGGTTCAAGGGTTCGAGGGTTCGAGGGACCGAACCCTGGAACCTTTCTGTTCCCTGGCAGTTGTTTCTAGTAGCCCCAGCGCCGGGTCCGCTTGAGCCAGGCTTCGTGATAAGCAAGGCTCAGGACCAGGGAGCCTGCGGTCTCAGTGAGCTGGCCGGCACTGCGGCGGGAAATCTGCGCAGCGATGTCCAGGGACCCGAACTTGGGAATCGGGATGCTGGTTCCAAGATGAAGCCGGTGTTCGATGATAGCCTGGTTGCCGGCTGCTGAGTAGTACCAGGGCTGGTATGAGAACCCGAGTCTCAGCGGTATGCTGCCCAGCAAATACCGGGACCCGATACAGAGACGGAGCGCATCGCGATTGCCCTGGAAAGCGGTGTCATTGACTGTGAGGCCGGACCAGGGTCGGTAATCCAGCCCGGCCGCGAAAATGAGCCTTTCCAAAGGTTTGACGCTTGCACCCAGAGCTACGGCGTTGGGAAGCGCGAGTCGATAGGTGTTTATCGAGTCCTCGATGACACCGTGAACCCGTCGAGAGCTCTGGGCGGTCAGTTTGATTGTGGGTTGATAATGAGCAGCGAGAGTGAAAAGATTCGTCTGAACCGAAGCGCCGATTCTCAGGGCGTCGCCCGAGTAGTTCAGTTCCACTGTGTCGGTAGAAACGTAGTGACCTTCAGACAGCTCAAACTTCCAGTCTTCGCGCGAGCCGCCGATGAGCCGGTTATACTCGATGCCGATGCTTGCGATACCAAAGAGTGATTTGGCGAGCCCGGCCCTGAGCGCGTAGATACCGCCGCGGCCGACAACGTGGTAGCGGTATGCAGTATCAGGCAGGGATTCTGACCAGACATCAAAGTCCTGGTTGAAACGCTGGTCTATTCCAAGCAGCAACCGGGAATTCAGGGGCAGGGGTATTGCTGAGTGGAATCCGGCCGGCCGGACAGTGCCGAAGAACCGGTTCTGACCTGATTCAGACCCGAGAGTGCCGGCAGCTTCCGTGGTGCCGGTGAACGAGGCTTTGGGTAAATGCACCAGGATGCCGGGGTTCAGGTAGGAGAGCGCGGCTGGGGCACCAAGCCCGATTATGCGAGCATCGGCCGGTGGGCTGATCTGGCCCAGGCCCCGCATGTTGAAGTATGACTGGCCCAAGGCTGTGGTCAGCAGGGCCAGGAAACAGACGCAGGAAATGGCGAATGACGAATGACGAATGGCGAATGACGAACGGCGACCGGCGAATGGCGAATGGCGAATGACAGATGATGAATGGCAGACTCTGGAGCGCATCATCGGATGAACCTGTCTTCCGGGGGCATTACATAGAGAAGGTTCAGTTTCGGAGCGTTCGGCCCGGTGCGGGGAATCCTCAAGCGGAACATCAGAGACCATTCAGGCTCAGCAGTCAAGAGCAGGCCGAAGTTGGAGTCCGGATTCGCGGTCCAGAACTGGACCAGGGAACCTATGTCCAGGCTTGCGACCGAATCGGTATCCGGAGAGACAACATAGTCAAGACGGGCTGAAGTCCGGTCGGCAAAGCGGGCATAGCGGCTGTAAGACTCGGAGAGACGGCGGACCCCGAGTTTCAAGGTGTCGGCCCGGTGGTATTGAACATCAGGCAGGAACGTGAGCTCGGCCCGGACGATGGTGGCTTGCCTGGGAACAGAATCGAGCATGAACCGGAGATATGTGCGGAACGCCACTCCGGAGCCGACTGCAAGCAGGTAGCTGGAACTGAGTTCGAGCGTGTCCACCAGGTGGGCGTCCTCGACCGCATTGTAGGTTTTCGTCACATCGTCCGGAAAGTTAAGGCGGATGCGCGGGGCTGTTGCCTGAGAGTAACCGGAGTGAATCGCGCAGAATCCGGTGTCTTCGGGAAAGATAATAACGCCGTGAGATTCCCGTACCAGAGTCTCGAGGTGGTCAAGGTCAAGTTCGACAACCAGGCTTTCACCTTCGAGTGTCCCGGTGCCGAGGTCAATGTGGTAGTAATCGCCGCCCGGACTGAACCAGTGGGTAACCGAGTCGGCCATTTTCCAGGTTACTGCATTGGAGTTCCAGTCCACTGAGCACGGACGACACACAAAGCCCATTCTGGCGCTGTCCGCAGGGTGCAGGACAAGCTGGACCGAAGTGACCGTTTCAAGTGCGCTGTCCGGAATCGGGAAGTCAATGATAACCCGGGATTCATAGGCGTGGTCCTGACCCAGATACATTATGTCGGCCGGGGCCAGGGGAACGTACTTGGCATAGCCGGCCAGGGTGTCGGGCGCGAGCACGAGACTGTCGGCTTCGGGTATGCGCTCAAGCTGGTCAAAGCCTACCGGCAGGGTGTTGCAGGCCAGAAAGACCAGGACCAGAGTCAGTGCTGCTGTTTTCATCAAGCCTGATACTCCTCGGAGAACCGGTAGCGGATGTGTTCGGTCAGATTGCCTTTTGCGGCCCGGCAGGCTGAGCGGAGTGCATTCATTATCGCGCGTGCGGTCGAACGGCCGTGAGCGACAACGACTGTGCCCTGGACTCCAAGCATCAAAGCGCCGCCGTGCTCCTGATAGTCCATCCGGCCGATGAATTCGTGCAGCACCGGCCTTGAGAACCACCGGCGCAACCGGTACTTGGATTCTGACTCCAGGTAGTCGTCGAGCATCCCGGCCACCACTTCGGCCAGGCCTTCGCCGTACTTCAGGAGCGCGTTGCCCACGAACCCGTCGCAGACCACCACATCTACAGTTCCTTTCAGAATCTCGTTTCCTTCAACATTGCCGACGAAGTTGAGCTCGCTTGTCTTGAAAAGCTGGTAGGCTTCAAGCGTCACTTCGTTACCTTTGGAGTCCTCGCGGCCGATGTTCAGAAGGCCGACCGATGGGTTTGCTTTGCGGAACAGGTAGCTGGCCGCGGTGGTGCCCATTGTGCCGAACTGAAAGAGCTGGCGGGGTTTGACATCGACATTCGCGCCGACATCGAGCACAAGGGTACTTCCTTTGATATTCGGGAAGAGTATCGCCAGAGTGGGCCGGTGGACCCTGGGAATCGCACCGATGATAGTGAGGGCAAAAGCCATGACCGCGCCGGTGTTGCCCGCGCTGACCACGCCGGCGACTTTCTTTTCCTTGAGCAGCTTCATGCAGACCGCAATCGAGGAGTTCTGCTTGCGCTTGACCGCCTCGGTCGGGGATTCGTGCATTCCGACCACATCCGGGGCAGGAATAAGCTCGAGCCGGCCTGAATAGTGGTCCCGGGCTCCGTCCATTATTTCCTGCTGGCCCACAAGGACCACATTCAGAGAAGGGTCTTCCTCAAGAGCCAGAGCGACGCCTTCGAGCTCGGCCTGGGGTGCTTTGTCCGAGCCCATCGCGTCCAGGGCTATCTTCACTTCTTCTCTTTTTCCTTGCTTATGAAGATGACCTCTTTGCCCGCGTAGTACCCGCAGTGCGGGCACACACGGTGGGGTAGTTTCGGTTCGTGGCAATGCGGGCAATCAGCCACACTGGGCGGGGTCAGCTTCCAGTGGGTCCGTCGCTTGCGGCCACGCTGTTTGGACTGACGCTGTTTCGGTACTGGCATTTATCCTCCTGATGAATATTTTCTTACCGGCACGATTCTATCGGTGTGATTCAGGACTGTCAAGATGACCCGAAAACCGATATTGGAATCTCAACACAAAGGCACGAAGAGCACCAAGTAGAGGAACCAGAGAAGTCAGAATTCAGAAGTCAGAGACCAGAATGCAGAAAGCCCGGGCCGGAGTGCTGACTTCTGCATTGTCCTGTCCTGCCTGGTGTCTTCGTGTTTCTATTTCGGTTCTTGAGAGATGACCAGGATGCCCGCATAAGCGGGCAGACTGAAATGGAAATGAATCCCATTCCGAAGTCCGGCGCGAAGCGCCATCCCTATTGACGGCTCGGGTCTGGCCAGTATAGTTGATATGATACGGCGGGGTCAGGGTTACCCCTGCCCGGAAGGAATCACAAGAGTTCGCGGGTCTTGACCTGCGGGTCTGAAAGGAGTTGTCAGATGAAGAGCACACCAGTGTTGTCAATCGTAGTGGTCCTTGGGCTGTTTGCAGCGGTGCCGGCTGCGGACTCAGGGACTCAGAAGTATGAACAGAACGGTTTCGGTATCGAGATACGGCACTCACCGATTCTGGGCGTGCCTTTGACCCAGGCACGGATTGCCAAACAGCCGGCGGGTCCGGTCGAGGTGAAGGGACTGGACCCTTTGAGCGCGATTCCGATGGGAAGGACCTGTGGGACAGAACCCGGGTTCACCGGCATTGAGCTGGCACCAGCCACGAATCAACCGGTTGTTATGCAATGTCAGGCGTCAACGGTGCTGGCCGGGTACGATGTCGGTGTTGAGCCGGCCGGTCTTACCCGAATTCCCGGTTGGAAAGAACCGGCAGGGGATGGGCTGCCGAATCTGTTTTTCTTCAAGCCGACCGGCTGGGATTTCCCGATTGTGCCTTCGGATGTCAGGAATACGCATACGGTGGGCCCTGACCTGAACGATGCGGACACCACCTTTTTTGACTTCGCAGTGGCGAATAACGGTAGCTCGACTGCCAAGCCCCGATTCTATACCTATCTGTATCGGGACGGAGACGTGCTTGCCGGGTTCTATACCGAATCGCTGCCACCCGGTTATTACACTTATTACAATGACTTCCCCAGGATGATACCTTCGGGCTCGCACCTGATTGCCGGGTTTACGGACTCGACCAATGTTGTCACCGAGTCTTTGGAGACTGACAACCGGTGGTCCCATACCTGGGACTGGCGCCATACCGGTACTGCCAAGCCCAACCTGAAGCCGCACAAGCCGACCGGCTGGGATTATCCGATTGTGCCGTCTGATGTGCGCGGGAGCCATACGGTGGGCCCGGATTTGAACGACTATGACACCACTTTCATAGACTGGGCGGTTTTGAATGAAGGCAATGCTACTGCCAAACCCGGGTTCTTCATCTATCTTTACCTGGACAGTTGGGCGATTGGCGGCTGGTATGTTGATTCGCTGCGGCCCGATTACTACGTGTACGTCAGTGATTTTCCCTGGTTCGTGCTTGCCGGGCAGCATACATTGGGCATATTCGCGGATTCGACCAACACGGTTGTCGAATCGAACGAGAATGACAACAAGTACTCCCGGGCTTTCACCTGGCGGCACGACCCGGCTACTTTGCCTAATCTGACCCATTACAAACCTGATACCACCTGGGACCATCCGGTTGTGCCTTCAAGCGTGCGCGGGACCCACCGGGTCGGGCCGAACCTCAATGACCAGGATACCACTTTTATCGACTGGTGTATTGCGAATCTGGGGAACTATGTTGCCCAGCCCAGATTCTATGTTTATCTGTATCAGGATGCGACACCGTTTGCCGGTTGGTACTATGAATCTCTGCCGGCCCGGACATACAGCTATCTTCTGGATTACCCGAGAATCTTCCCGTCCGGGACCCATTCGCTCGGGATGGTTGTGGATTCAACGAACACAGTCAATGAGTCGAATGAGAACGACAACCATTATGCCCATTCTTTTTTCTGGGCCCATATCGCGGTGCCGGACCTGGCTCCGTATCAGCCTTCAGGCTGGGACCATCCGGTCGTGCCGTCCAATGTGCGCGGGACCCATACGGTTGGCCCGGACCTGAACGA
>JAUWNN010000195.1 GCA_030612625.1 Caldifarciminota bacterium | reverse complement strand
AAGGCCGTTGACTACTTCGGCCGGATGGCCGGTGGCATCGACAACCGCGCGGGCTTTCATGGTAAGCGGGTCAACGTGGAGTTTTGCCAGTTCGGCAGCGCTCCAGTTCAGAACCAGGCCGCAGACCCGGCTTTCAACCAGGAGTACGTCCTCAGCGCTGACCAGATTGAATATCTTCACTCCGGCGCGTGCCACCCGGACGAGCAGAGCGCCCAGGGTTTCAATTGCATCGGCCACGAAATAGCCGGGCCGCTGTTCGTGCAGGCCGCCACCCAGGTCTTCGAGCATCGGGACCGCCTGTTTCTGGACAACGATTTCAGAGAACATCATGCCGCCGCCCGGCAAACCGCCGCCCGGCTTGAGGGCCCGTTCGAACACTACGGTCTTGAAGCCCTTTTCTGCCAGCGAAAAGGCGGCAGTCAGGCCGGACGGGCCGGCCCCGACAATGGCTACGTCAGTTTCCAGATTCGCAAGCAGCCGTTCTGTATACCGCTCGATGATTGAGCGGGAGATTTCTATGTCACTGAGTTCCATAAATACCTCCGATTTCATGTTCAGGACCAAGGGCTGTAGCCTTTGGTCGGTTGAGTGTAGAAGATTGCCCGAAGCTGTCAAGATGCCGGGTCCAAGAACCGAAACAAAGCCACGAAGACAGGAAACGGCTGAACCGCAGATTACGCAGATTGCACAGATAGGGTCCGGAAAGGAATCTGCGTTCATCGGTATTCATCTGCGGTTACTTCTGTTTCGTGGATTTCGTGCTTTCGTGGCCAATCATATATCGGTTTTCGGACGGGTGTTGGTGATTGAAGTTCAGGGCCGGTTTTGATACAATCTTAAGAAAGGAGGAAGTTAGATGGTGCGTTTATGTAGTTGTCTGTTTGTAGTCTTTCTGGCCGCACACGGGGCCGGACTTCGGATTAGCTATGAGCCGGTCCCGGACGTGCCGATTGTCGGTGCGGTTGAAAAGGAGAAGACCATCCCGGAACAAAGGGTTATGGAGGCCTGTGAAATCCTTGGCTCAGGGCCGGTGCAGCAGGTGCTCAGGCAGGACCAATCCGAACCCGGCGCTGACGGCTGGGTGACAATCAAGAGCGAGGGTTTCGAAGGCCAGTTTCCGAACCAGTGGACCCTTTACGGAGACCCGACCTGGGACGATGAAACCTACCGGCCTCATGGCGGCAGCAAGAGCGGGTATTGCGTCGGGTCTTCGGTAAGTCCGCCCGGACCGTATCCGCCTGAAGCAAGGGCCTGGATGGTTTACGGCCCTTTCAGCCTGAGCGATGCAATAGATGCCAAGCTCGATTTCTACCGCTGGCTGCACACCGAGGCAAGCTATGACTACCTTTTCTGGGGAGCATCAATCAACGGCAGCAACTTCTATGGGTACATGACCAGCGGGGACCAGAGAACCTGGCACGCCCAGAACTTCGACCTTAAGGATGTCCCAGAGCTTGGCAACCTGTGCGGTCAGGCCGAGGTCTGGATAGGGCTTCTTTTCGACTCGGACGAGAGCAACCAGTATGAAGGTGCTTACCTTGATGAGATCGTCCTGCAGAAGAACACCAGCGGTGGCAGCGGCCCGGACCTGACTTATTACAAACCGAGCGGCTGGGATTTCCCGATTGTGCCTTCGAACGTGACCGGGACCCACACTGTGCCGAGCCCGCTTCAGCCGGGCACCAATTATATCGACTGGGCCGGATGCAACCAGGGCGATGCTGCGACCACTGACACCTTTTTCATTTACCTGTACCTGGACAACGCACCGGTAGCCGGCTGGTACTGCCCGCCGCCATTGGAGCCCGGGTACCACTATTATGTTGACGATTACGAGATGACTATCAGCAGCGGCAATCATACCCTGATGACGTTCCAGGACTCAACCAACCGGATTCACGAGTCGAACGAGAACAACAACCGGTATTCGCACCAGTGGCACTGGGGCGGCGGCGGTGGCGGTGATTACGAGCACGTTACTATCACTTCGTCATCCTTTGTGTCGAGCTTCGCACCACTGGGTAGTTATATTGAAACCAACCTCGGGCTGAACGATACCATTGTGGCGGTCGCAAACATCTATTCGTCTTTCCCGGGCCGGGACAACCCGGAGAAAATCCGCAACTTCATCAAGCACGCCTATTCGAACTGGTCAACGACCCATGTTCTTTTGGGCGGCGATGTTGAAGTCGTGCCCTGCCGACGGGCTTATGGCTATGTTAACGGCCAGACCGAGTATATCCCCTGCGACCTTTACTATTCGGACCTGGATGGAACCTGGGATGGAAACGGCAACAACATCTTCGGCGAAGCGGGCGATGGGGTAGACATGTACCCGGATGTTTATGTGGGCCGGGTTACGGCTTCGCAATCCTCGTCAGTTGACCGGTTCGTGAGCAAGTTCACGAACTACAGCAGCAATTCCAGCGCTCCTTACCTGAGCAATGTGCTGCTCGGCGGGTTTGACCTGGACGGTCAGACTTATGGTGAGACCACAATGGATTTCTATGACGACAACTACATACCTCCGGCAATGAAGCCGTGCCACAAGGTGTACGACAGCCACGGCGGCAATCACAAAACCAATACCCTCCGCTACCAGAACAGCGGCCCGCACGTCTGGATTCACGAGGACCACGGCCAGACCAATCTGCTGGGAGTCGGGAGCATCAATCATGGTTGGCACCTGGGTCTGAGCGACATGAACGGGCTCAGTAACACCAACAAGTACACGGTGCTGGTGACGATGGCCTGTCTTGTCGGGGCTTTTGATGCGTCGGACTGCGTGGTTGAGTACTTCATGAATGCTTCGAACGGCGGCGGGGTCGCATCAATGGCCAATTCGAGGTACGGGTGGTACAATCCGGGCCATAACCCGCAGCGTACTCTCAGCGCTCTGTTCATGGAACGCATCGTGTCCGAGATGTTCAGTCTTCCGGGTCATGGCAGCCTGAAGGACTTTGCACTGGGTAAAGCCACCCTGGTAGCGGAAGCCAGTTCTGACATGGCCTATCGCTGGTGCATGTACACATGCAATCTGCTCGGCGAGCCGGTAATGAATGTCTGGATTCCGGGCCAGGGCGCGGTGAGCGAACCCGGACACGGAACTTCCGTGCGTCAGGTCAACCTGACAGCGCGGTCCCATTTCAGGTCAAGCGTCGGGTTGAGCTTCAATCTGCCTTATGACTCCCGCACAACAGTAACGGTCTATGACAAGACAGGAAGAAGGACAAGAACCCTTGCCGATGCGCTGCTGCGGGCCGGCAAGCATCATCTGCACTGGGACGGAAAGGCGGATGACGGCTTTGCGGTTGGGTCCGGCGTTTACTATGTCCGGCTTGAGGCGGCCGATTCCCGGGCCTGCTGCAAGCTGGTGAAGATAGGAAAGGAGTAGAAATGTTCAGGATATTCGGTCTGCTAGCCGCCGCACTTGCCTGTGCCGGCGCGGTTACAGTAAGTGGCGAGATGTCCTTTGACCGGGAAGGCTTGGTATTTTCCGAAGTCGAAGGCATGACCGTGGTAAGCTTGCTTGACTGCAGTCCGACCTGGGAAGTCGGTGCGCCGTGCCTGCCAATAGCGGTTGCGCATCTGGTTGTGCCGCAGGGGATGAAAGTCACGGGCATAAGGCTGGGTGGTTTTGAGACCGAGGTTATCGAAGGCGAGTTTGCTCTCTTTCCGGTCCAGGAACCACGGCCGATTTCAGACCAGAGTCCGGTCGAGTTCGCGCGGCCAAACCCGGAATACTATGGGGATTTCGAGTATCCGGTTGAGATTGTGACTGCGGGACATCAGGGTTCGATGTTCGGGTACAATGTCGCCAGTATTTTTGTGGCACCGGTGCAATATACAGCCAAAGAGAAAAGGCTGGTTTTTCACCCGAAGGTGAGCTTTACCCTGGAACTGGAGCCGGCAGAGCTCGACGTTGTCCCGGTGGTTCACCGGAGCGAAAAGGCACGTCAGCGGATTGAGGAGGACCTGGCTTCCTTCGTGCTCAACCCGGAGGACCTGTCCGGTTACGCGCCCGGAAAGTAACTGACTGGTTACACAAACCAGAGGGCCGCAGCGCTCGCGCTATTGACTAGGGCAGGTCGCGCTCGTAGCAGGAATAAGGATGGCAGAGAGTTGGGGCCACGCGTTATGTCCCCTTAACTCCCCGATTGAGCTCGGTGGCCAGCTTGACGAGCAGGGCCTCAAACACTGTTGACCACTCGGGCGACTCTGATGATTATCTCAATCCCTTCCAGCGGGTCTTTTCTCGGCAGGACCCCGAGATTCAGCGCTTCCTGGTAGAGGGCTTCGACAATTGCCAGATTCCTTTTGAAGTCAGGCCTGGTGCTTCTTATCTGCTCCAGTTCGAACCGTTCGAGTGTGGGACAATTCCTGACCATGGTTCTCGCTTCAAATCTGGCCAAGGCGGAGAGAAGGTCAACATCTGATTCACTTCCCGAAAACCGACATAGGAGACTAAACACAAAGCATGCCCCGAGCCCGCGAGGAAGGGAAGACCCTCTCGCTTCGCTCAGGGCGGCTCAGCGCCGGATTGCCACGGTCGCTTCGCTCCCTCGCAATGACGCGGGCGTGGGGGACACCAAGAGCACGAAGAGGGCAGAATGAACCACAGATAAACCTAGCGCGGCCCCCGAAGGGCCGCAACCAAACCAGGATTAGCCACGAAATCACGAAATACACGAAACGGAAGTCAACCGCCAAGAACGCCAAGGGAAACGTGAAACACAGGTAAACACAGATGGACACAGATGAGGAGAAGTCATAGGTCAAGAGTCAAAGTGCAAAAGGCAAAACCGCAGAATCCAAACACAAAGCTTGCCCTGCTCTGCCAAAGGCAGGTGCAATTCGATGGCGCACGGAGTCGAAGGGACACCAAGAGCACGAAGTCGCAATACGCCTTACGCTTGGCTCAACGCATAACGCCGGACGCCAGCGTTAAGCGTTATGCGTCGTGCATCATGCGTCGTGCGTAGCGCGTTGGGCGACAGGCGCAAAGCCGCAGCCTCTGTTTGCGCGCTGTCAGGCGTGGTGCGCAAAGCAAGAGGCGTACTGCGCGCCTCTCTTGACACGCTTCGGACTACGGAAATATGGGAAGTGTCCCTATTTGATTCCGGGGCGTCGTTTCCCAATGCGCCGGCACTGACAAAGACTCAGACAAAGGCTCGCGCAAAGGCTCGTGCAAAGGCTGAGACCAAGACCGGCACAAAGGCTCAGGCAAAGGCCGAGACAAAGACCAGGACAAAGGCCGCGACTAAGGCCCATGCAAAGGCCAAGACAAAGGCTGAAGCAAAGGCTGAAACCAAGACCGAGACGAAGGCCGAAACAAAGGCCGGGACAAAGGCCGCGACTAAGGCTGAAACGAACACCGAGACAAAGGCCGAAACGAAGACCAGGACAAAGGTGCAGGCAAACGCTCCCCTAAACGGCCCCTGGGAGACCCACCCCCTATTTCTCTGCGCATAAATCCACGGCTCTTTCTCCGGTATCGGGATATAACTCTATAGAACAAACCAGGAGGCAGAGCTGGGTTCAAGGCCGGTCAAAAGGCCGGTGAAATCGAGCAAGAATTTCAGCTACAAGTTCGGCAATAGCTCGAGCAACAACCGGAGCGATAGGTTCAGCAACAATTCCAGCAACAGCTCCAGCAACAACTCGAACAGCAAGTTCAGCAGCAACCGAAGCAACAGTTGAGGTATAACCGAAAGTTGTGGATTATGAAAAAATCGAGCGTATCCTTGAAAGAAACAAAACACCCTCAGATGAGGGAAGAAAGGACACGCTCGTGAAGAAGTATGACACCGAAGAAACCGCAAGTCAAGTCGCGGAAGAG
>JAUWNN010000121.1 GCA_030612625.1 Caldifarciminota bacterium | reverse complement strand
GATCCGGGCCGCCTCAATCTGACGCGCGGTTATCCAGCGCGGCTCAAGCGCCATCAGTCCGTACTCGCCGAAGTCCACCCGATTGGCTGCGGTCGCCTTGCCTTTCATCCGTCCCCGCTGCTGCTTGCGGTACTTGACCCGCTTGGGCATCAACATCGTCTTATACCTTCATCTCAGACACAATCTCGCCCTTATAAATCCAGACCTTGACCCCGACTGTACCCGCCATCGTCTTTGCGACTTCGTATGCATAATCGATGTCAGCTCTCAGGGTATGAAGCGGAACTTTGCCCTGAAGATTGGTTTCGCTCCGGGCAATCTCTCTTCCGCCCAGCCGTCCTGAGACCATCACCTTTATTCCCAGCGCGCCGAGACGAAGCGCCTGGGTTACTGCCCGCCTCATCGCCCTGCGGTGGGCTACGCGCTGCTCCAGTTGCCGGCAGATGTTCTGGGCGACCAACTTCGACTCCAACTCGGGCACCCGCACCACCTCAACAAGAATCTGGACCTCCCGGCCCACCAGGTGCTTGACTTCTTCACGCAGCGCTTCCAGGTTCTGGCGCCGGGTCCCGAAAACCATTCCGGGACGGGCCGTGAAAACCGAAACGGTCGTCCGGTTTGCTACCCGCTTGATATGGATATCGGAAATCATCGCCTCGGGCAGCTTTGCCTCAATATACTGACGGATTTTGAGGTCCTCGTGCAGATAGGCGCGATAATTCTTTGTCTCGAACCATGCCGACTTCCAGTCCTTGGTAATGCCGAGCCGGAAACCCAGCGGATGAGTCTTCTGTCCCATACTAGACCTCTACTCCCTTCTTGGTCTTCACCCGGACATACACATGCGCGGTCCGTTTCCGGATTACTGATGCCATCCCCCTGGGCCCGGCACGCCAGCGCTTGAGAGTCGGCCCCTGGTCAGCACGCACATCTATCACTATCAGGTCCTCCTCGTGCAGCTTTGCCTTGCCTGCCTTGTTGATGGCATTGGCTACGGCCGAACGCAGGGTCTTGAACATCGGAGTCCCGCTCGGCTTCTGAAGAAATGCCAGGGTCCGAAGTGCGGTCGGAACGTCCTTTCCCCGAATCAGGTCGGCAATCTGGCCCAGCTTCTTGGCCGAACCCCGCTGATACCTGCTTACTGCTTCTGCTTCCATCAGCGCCGCTCCTCAGTCTTCTTTCTCTGACCGGAATGGACCCGGAAGACCCTGGTCGGCGCAAACTCACCCAGTTTGTGCCCCACCATCCGCTCAGTGACATAGACCGGAATGAACCGGTTGCCGTTATGAATCGCGATAGTGAAGCCCACGAACTCGGGCGGAATCACACTCCTCCGAGCATAAGTTTTCACCGTCCGCTTCTCACCTGAGTCAGCCATCTGCTGAATCCGGCGGTAAAGCTTCTCGTCAATATAAGGCCCTTTCTTTATCGAACGTCCCATTACTTTGCCCACCGCCTTAGGCCGGCCTCCGGATTCCCGGATTCCGGATTTCCGGGTGGGCAACTCGTTCGACGAATTATCCTATTCCACATTTGGACTCCTGATTCAGCGACTCGTCCGACGACTCGCTTTTCTCCTCTGAAGAATCAGCCGGCTCGACTTCTTTTTGGGATTCCTGGTTCGCGCTCCTTTGGCCGGTTTCCCCAGGGGAGAGCATGGATGCCTTCCTCCTGAGCTCTTGCCTTCTCCCCCACCCATCGGATGGTCAACCGGGTTCATCGCAACCGCCCGGACCCTGGGCCGCCGGCCCTGATGTCGAACCCGACCGGCCTTGCCCAGAACGACGTACTTATGAAGAGGATTTGAAACGCTGCCAATCGTAGCAAAGCAGGTCAGTTCGAACTTCCGGACCTCACCCGACGGCAGCTTGACCACCGCCCAGTTACCCTCCTTGGCCTGAAGCTGGGCCGACGTTCCGGCTGAACGGACCAGAAAAGACCTCCCTTGAGGGTAAAGCTGAACGTTGTGGACCTCGACCCCGGTCGGAATGTCGGACAAAGGCATCGCATTACCCGGGCTGATGGCCAGATTCCTTCCTGCCATTACCTGGTCACCGACCCGAATTCCTTCAGGACAGAGCACATACCGGTAATCGCCGTCCGCATAGCTGACAAGCGCGATTCGGGCCGAGCGATTCGGGTCGTACTCGACCGAAACCACTCTGCCCGGCACATCCCGTTTCTCCCGCTTGAAATCAATCAGCCGGTAATGGCGCTTCTCACCGCCGCCCCGGCGTCGAGCGGTAATCCGACCCCGGTTATTGCGGCCGCCCTTCTTGCGCAGAGGCTGCAGCAGGGAACGGTGCGGCTTGCGCTTGGTGGTTTCCTCGAGCTTGGAGACGGTGTAGTAGCGCCGGGCCGGTGAAGTGGGACGGTACTTCTTGATTCCCATTACCGCTCCAGCGCCTCAATCGCTTCGCCCCGCTTCAGGGTAACCATCGCCTTTTTCCAACCGGGTCGCCGGCCGCTGAACATGCCCATCCGCCGCATCTTGCCTATGAGATTCATCACCCTGACATCGGTCACATGCACTTTGAACAAAGACTCAACCGCATGACGAATCTGAATCTTATTGACACCCGACGCAACCCGGAACGTGTACTTGTTCTCTTTGGCTTTCAGCCTTTCGGACTTCTCAGTCACAATCACACCAAGTATCACGCTTCCTGGCTCAACCATTACTTGACTCCTGCCCCGGGTCCTGGGCCGGCCTGTGAATTTCCGGATTGCTGATTTCGGACTCCGGATGGCCGGCTCGTCCGGAGATCCGTAGAAACTTCTCAAGCCCCTGCTCTGTAAAGACTACCTTTTCATGAGCCAGAACCGCGTGGCTGTTGACCTGGGTTGCCGGCATCACTGTCAGCCAGGAGAGGTTACTGCTTGCCCGCTCCAAGCTCTCTGAAGCCGAACCAAGAAGCAGCAGAACTGAACTGCCCGGCTTCTTGTCACCCGCAAGCCCGACCTGGGAAAGAACCCGGATAAGCTCCTTGGTCTTCGGCTCGGTCAGCTCGAAATCCTCAAGCACCATCACCGCGCCTTCAGCATGCCGGGCCGAAAGCACCAGGCGCAAAGCCTGGCGCCGCTTTTTCTTGGGAAGCCCGAGTGAATAATCGCGCGGAATAGGACCAAAGCAGACCCCGCCGCCGACATGAATCACCGACCTTCTGGACCCATGTCGGGCCCGGCCGGTATGCTTCTGCCGGTGAGGCTTTCGGCCTGTGCCTGAAACCTCGGCCCTGGTCTTGGTCTTGGCCGTGCCCTGGCGCTGGCCGGCCAGAAAAACCCGCACCGCCTCCCAGAGCAGACTTGGCTTGCCCTTGTGCCCGAAAACCGACTCGGGCAGTTCCACCTGGCCCTTGACTTCGCCGCTCATCGCAAGCACGTCCACTACTTGCTCCTGACCAGAACCAACCCGCCTCTGTTACCGGGCACCGCGCCACTCACATAGAGAATGCCCTTCTCAGGCTCAATCTTGACTATCCGCAGATTCTTGATCGTCACCCGCTCGTTGCCGTAGTGTCCGGGCAGATGCCGGCCCGGCAAAACCCGGCCCGGCGAAGTTCCGGCTCCAACTGAACCAACCCGTCGGTGGGACATCGAACCATGGGTCCTTGGCCCGCTCGACCATCCCCAGCGCTTCACACCACCGGCAAAACCGCGACCTTTGGTCTTGCTCATCACATGCACCTTTTCCCCGGGCTTGAAAAGCTCCACGGACAAATACTTTCCAACTTCGTACCCGTCAGTGCTGTCCATCCGGACCTCGCGCAGAACCCGTGTCGGCTCGACGCCGGACTTCTTGAAATAGCCTTCGATCGGTTTCTTGAACTGCTTCGGGTTCGCCTTGCCGAAACCAAACTGCAAAGCCACGTACCCGTTCTTTTCCATGGTGCGCCTGGCGACAACAACACACTCCTTGCCGACCTCAATCATGGTAGCAGGCACCACCCGGCCCTGCTCATCGAAAACCTGGGTCATCGTACCCTTCCGGCCAAAGATAGCTCTCACGTTGACTTGATTTCAACTTCCACGCCGGCCGGCACCTCAAGCTTCATCAGCGCATCAACCATCTCGGAAGTAGCATTGGAGATTTCAATCAGCCGTTTGTGTACCCGAAGCTCGAACTGCTCGCGCGACTTCTTATCCACATGAGGCGAACGGAGCACCGTATACAAAGTCCGCTTGGTCGGCAAAGGCACTGGCCCGGAGACCCTGGCTCCGGTCCGCCTGGCGACATCAACGATGTCCTTGGCCGACTGGTCCAGGACCCGATGGTCAAACGCCTTCAGCTTGATGCGTATCTTTCTTGCTGCTCCAATTAAAGCCATACTAATACAAAAATAGCTCCGGTTACGAACGCCTTACCTAATATGGACAGGTTTCAAACCTGCCCCTGTTTTGCGGGCTCTTACCACAGCCCGGCGCGCCTTCCTAGCGCAGACGAGTAATATAGCCAAACACCGTCGGTTGTCAACATCCAATCCACCCTCCTGTCCAGTGCCCCTGACTACCCTGGATATGTCACATCAAGCAGCAGCTTGACAAGGACAACCCCACAAATATCCTTGCTTTCGATGGTCAAGACAAAGACCCCTGACACAATCCTCCGCCTGGTCGAGAACTTCGACCGCAACCTTGACGCCTGCCGCTCTCCGGCTTACAACGAAGCCCAACTCCGCCAGGACTTCCTCAACCCGTTCTTCGAAGCCCTGGGCTGGGACGTGGCCAACAAGCAGGGATTTGACCAGCGCTACCGCCAGGTCATCCACGAAGACGCGCTCAGAGTCGGCGGCACGACCAAAGCCCCGGACTACTCATTCCGCATCGGCGGAGCGCGCAAGTTCTTTGTCGAAGCCAAGAAGCCCTCCCACGACCTCAAGCACGACATCGGCCCGGCGTTCCAACTCAGACGCTACGCCTGGACCGCCAAACTGCCGCTCTCCATCCTCACTGACTTCGAGGAGTTCTGCGTATACGAAACCCGCACCCGGCCCAAGAAGACCGACACACCGGCTACCGGCCGCATCAGCTACATCCGCTACAAGGAATACCCGGACAAATGGGAAGAAATCACCGGCATCTTCTCGCCCAAAGCAATTCAACAAGGCTCGTTCGACCGGTTCGCTGAAGCGAAACATGGCAAGCGCGGCACCGCAGAAGTGGACGCCGAATTCCTCAAGGACATTGAAGCCTGGCGTGACATCCTGGCCAGAAACATCGCTCTCCGCAACCCGCGCCTCTCGACCCGTCAGCTCAACTTCGCGGTCCAGCGCACCATCGACCGCATCATCTTCCTGCGCATCTGCGAAGACCGGGGCATCGAACGGACCGAAGGGTTGCACGCGCTTCTCAACGGCGCTCGTATCTATCGCCGCCTGTTCGAACTGTTCTTCCGGGCCGACGAACGGTACAACTCCGGCCTGTTCCACTTCTCAACCGAGAAGGGCCGCGCAGAACCGGACGAGGTCACGCCGAAACTCAAGCTCGATGACAAGGTGCTCAAAGACATCATCAAGAGCCTGTACTACCCGGACTCGCCGTACGAGTTCTCGGTGTTCCCGGCCGACATCCTCGGCCACGTGTACGAACAGTTCCTCGGCAAAGTCATAAGGCTCACAGCCGGCCACCGGGCCAAGGTCGAATATAAACCCGAAGTCCGCAAAGCCGGCGGGGTCTACTACACGCCAACCTATATCGTTGACTACATCGTCAAGAACACGGTCGGCAAGCTGCTGGAAGGAAAACCAGGCCCCAAATCCCGACCCCTGACCCCTGCGCAAGCGTCCCGCTTGCGCATATTGGACCCGGCTTGTGGCTCAGGCTCGGTCCTCTTGGGCGCGTTCCAGTATCTCTTGGACTGGCAGCGCGACTGGTATGCAGACCACGACCCGGCCAAGCACCGCAAGGTGCTTTATCAAGGGCCAGGCGGCGAATGGCGACTCACAACCGGTGAGAAGAAACGCATCCTCCTGAACAACATCTTCGGCGTGGACATTGATTCCCAGGCGGTCGAAGTCACTAAGCTGTCGCTCTTGCTCAAAGTGCTTGAAGGCGAATCAGAAGAGACTATCAACTACCAGTTCAAGATATTCCGCGAACGGGCCTTGCCTGACCTCTCAAGTAACATCAAATGCGGCAACAGCCTGATTGGCTCCGACTTCTACGAAGGCCAGCAGCAAGCCCTGTTCGATGACGAAGAAGAACGCCTCCGCATCAACGTCTTTGACTGGGAAGACGAATTCCCCGAAATCATGAAACACGGCGGCTTCGACGCGGTCATCGGCAATCCGCCGTACGTGCGGCAGGAATCGCTTTCTGACCTCAAGGACTACCTCGCAGCACACTATGAGGCCTTCAGCAGCACGGCTGATCTATACACCTACTTCATGGAGCGGGGCGTCAGGCTACTCCGCGAAGGTGGGCGTTTCAGTTTCATCGTGTCCAGCAGCTTCCTCAGAGCCACATACGGAGAGCCGCTCCGACGCACACTCAAGAAGCACGGTGCGATCCTACGTCTAGTCGACTTCGGCGGGCTGCCAGTCTTTGCCAATGCCAAGGATACGTACGTCTGCATCCCGCTAGTCGCCAAGTCCAGGCAGCCCGCCTGCGTCGAGATAGCCCGAGTCCCGTCGATTCAGGTGCAAGACATCGATGCCTTCGCGACTACCAACAGGTACGAAGTACCACATCAGCGGCTATCACCTGAGGCCTGGGCGCTCACATCCGATGAAGAAACGACGGTTCTCCGCAGAATCACGGAAGCTGGTAGCCCACTCGGGGATTACTTGGAGCGCAAGTTCTTCAGGGGGGTCCTGACCGGTTTCAACAGGGCGTTCTCACTGACTTCGGCGCAACGTCGGTCCATTATCCGGCATCACCAGGCCAGTGCTTCGCTCATCAAGCCTTTTCTGGGCGGACAGGACATACGTCGCTACTGCATCGAAGACAAGGAGAGCTATCTGATTACCATCCCTGCTGGATGGACTCGCACTGAGATGGGAAGAACGGCGAGAGGTCGGGCTCGCCCATCCGAGCGTGATGCATGGAGTTGGTTCACGCGGGCGCATCCGAGCGTTGCGGCTCACCTTGAACCTTTCGCCGAGTCCTGCCGTCGCCGTCAGGACCAAGGCGAATACTGGTGGGAACTGCGCCCATGCGACTACTACACGTACTTCGACCGGCCCAAAATCATCCATCCGGACATCTGCAAGGGACCCAGGTTCTATCTGGACAGGTCGGGCATCTACTTGGCCAACACGGCCTATTGCCTCGGCGTCGATGACCCCTACCTCCTCGGGATTCTCAACAGCAGGCTGTTCTGGTTCACCATCAGTCACATCAGTATTCCGTTCGGTATCCGGGCTGGCAGATACCGGTATCGATTGATCTATCAGTACATGGAGAAAGTCCCCATCCGCACCATCGACTTCACTGACAGCAAGGACCGAGCGCGGCACGACAAGATGGTGAGGCTGGTCGAGCGGATGCTGAAGTTGCACAAAGACCTGCCTAAGGCCAAGGGCCAAGCCAAGACCGCCATCGAGCGTCAAGTCAAGGCCACCGCCCGGAAGATAGATGAGCTTGTGTACGAGTTGTATGGGCTGACGGAAGAGGAAACTGGGGTGGTGGAGGGAGAGGGACAGCCGCGCTAGGAACGTCTTCATGAAAGGTCAACGATGTTGCCACAACACAACGCGATAACAGAAAAGTACATACTTGGGCTGCTTGAGCAAGGTGCCGTCGAGGATGCGTATATCGAATACAAGCGCGACCTCCCTGGGAAAGACAAGGACCAGCTATGGGCGTTCCTCAAGGGCGTGACCGCCTTCGCAAATGCTGGAAATAGGGACAGCGACTATTTTCCGGCATGAGTAGGAAACGGTGACGCGACATGAAACTCGGCGAGCTTGGCGACCTCTACGGCCTGACCGAGGATGAGATTGCGATTGTCGAGGGCCGGACGAAGTAACTCTGGCCGCCATCTTGCGCCGGCCCGGCTTGACAGTCAACGGCCTCCACCGAGTCAGGGCAGAACCAACCCAAACACCTGAACGCAGATAGCCGATAGCACATCCGACTGCAGGCCGTAGCAGGTCCAGCGGGCGACCGCGCTGGCGGCCAGGGTGCGCAGGGTTTCGCCCGAGTGGTCGCGGATGAGTTTGTCGAGGTGCAGGCCGAAGTTGCGATAGGCGACGTACTGCGAGGGCGGAACGTCCAGGCTCAACAGCACCTGCCTGACCTGTTCGGCCCGGAGTTCGGTACGCTCAAGTGCACGGCGGAAGTTGGCAATTTGGCTTGTCCCGTTCCCGTCGGCCGGGCAGGGGTTTGTCCGCTGCCGGAGCGTACGGGCATAGCGCGAGGCTGCGCGGTCAACCGCAGTCAACCGCCTGCGGTCAGGAGGCATCATTTCGCCTCCCTCGGTCACGGTGGCTGATGCGGCCACGGCCTTGAGGCGCTGGTGAGCTTCGCACACCAGGAACTGGACCGTGTTGGATTCAAGACCGAGGTTAAGCCATTTGCGGATGCAGAGTTCGAGGTGGAACGCGAGGTCCCGGCCGGTCTTCTTGCGCCAGAGCCGGGCAAGCTCGCGCAGGAACCAGCCGTAGTGCATCACCTGGAGCCCGGGCATCCCTGAGCCTTCGAGCAGGGGCTGGATGTGGCGACCGAACAGTTCTTCGGCCGCGGCCGGGGCTGCGCCGAACAGTGGGTTGTCCGCACCGGCGCGTATCTCGTCGAGGGTCTGAACCGTGTCTCGGTTCAATTCTGCTGGCTTGGTTAGCGTTTCCATATCGTTCTCCTTTCGGCAGTTAGTTACTTTTCGGTCGTTTGGGGCAGCGGCAGCGGTCTTTCAGTCCGGGCCGGCACTCGGCCACTCCCCTTCACATAGTTATACGGTCGAGAAAGCCCGATTTGTCGGAAGACCTTCATTTCCCGTGGGGGGCACTGGGGACGGGCCGCTTAGGGGGTGGCTATTGCCGAAGCGATGCTTCAAGGGATAAACCAAGGTTTTCCCCAAGGCATGCCGCAAGGATTGAGTGAAAGAATGACTGATGGAATGACGGAAGCGATGCGCCAGGCGGTTCTTCAAGGCTTGCGTGAA
>JAUWNN010000076.1 GCA_030612625.1 Caldifarciminota bacterium | reverse complement strand
GGCCTTCTTGGACGCCGGATGGTAACGGCCTGTTGTTCGTAGCTGGCAGACGGACAGGGCCATCGGGGCAACCATACGCACAATTGGAGCTTTGGCTTCTGAAGAATGCAGCAGAATACCTACCCGATAGTAGGTAGAAGGAGAGAGAAATGAGGAATTCCGGGGACATAATAAGAGATTATTGACATTCGCTGGGTGCGTGTCTGAAGTGGTGTATGGCACGACGGGCACGAGTTGTGGTGCCTTCGGTACCTCACCACGTCACGCAGCGTGGAACCCGTCGGCAACCGGTCCAACTCGCCGCTTTCCTCCATTTCCCTGAACAGTTCAGTCACAGCCTGCTTGCTACGCCGGGCCGCATCTTCGGGCAGGCCATATTTGCCCGGCCAGTCGTCAGCCCGGGCAAGCAGTTTCTCACACTCTTGTTCCCTGCCTTTGCGCGTGCAGTGCAGGATACCGGAAATCTTATTGCCATAGGTCAAGAGGTTTGCCGCCAGAGCATCGCGGGCACCGATGCGCAGCACATTGAACTTCTCTTTTATTCGCTTGTTGAGCCGCTTCTGCCAGTGCCAGGCCAAAACCTGCTTTCTCACCATTTCCCGGTGCTTCACAATTGGAAACAACTTCCGAACCGCACCAGCGGCCAGATTGTCAGAAGGAAATCAGAAACAGGAATCGGTCACGGCCAGACTCATCCCTCGGCGAACATCAGATTGACAAAACGGTTATCGTCCCCCTCATTCGAAAAACGGCCTACCGCGAACCGCAGACCGCAATCCGCTGACCGCCAAAGGCAGGAAGACCGCCACATCGCGGAGCCTGACCCCGAGCCTGCGAAGAGGATTGCCACGGGCGAGGACGCCCTCGCAATGACAGACCGTGCTGTCTCCATGCCTCGGCGGCATCGGCTTACGCCTGCCCGCGTGGCAGCAGGCGGGCCGTGCGGAATGGCAGCCATCGCTGACCGCATTCGGTAAGAATCCAGAGGACCTGACTGACTTCAGATTCCCAAAAACCTGAGCTCAGGCTCCGATTCCGGCACAAGATGATACACCGACCCAGACCGGCCGCAAAACAAGGGCCACAGATGACATATATGTCGCCATGTCAGTAACTTATCCAGTCCAGACCGTTACTCGAATGAGGACTGGGGGAGTCACTCCCCCAGTGACTCCCCCAGTGACCCGGCAAGCCACTTCAGGTATGGTTTGGGGACTGAATTGAGCAGTGATTTGCCGAATGAATCAAGGATAGAATCGTGGCATCAACTGGGCTGTGAACCCTCCACTCAACCGCCGATTCGTATGCCGATTCACAGGACGATTCATATGCCGATACAAATGGCATATCATTCGTAGAACCACATGCGGAGTCACATGCCGATTGAATCGTGGACTGATTCGTCGAATGAATCGCGGAATGCTAGTCCAATTCGAGTTCGGGACTTGCGGTCGAGTGCCGGCGGAGAGGTCGTGTCAAATGATGTGGAAATCGGGTTTGAGCGGTGTCATTGTGCGTTCTGCTTCCCGGACCTTGTCGCAGGTTTCGGAGCTGAGACGAGCCAGGTTACATAGTCCGGCCTGGCCATCATCGGGTAGTCGCTTGCCCTCTCCTTTGTCTCAAGTCCTGGGGATATTGGGGACATAATACCATTTATTGACAGGGTCAAGGGGTTCTGGCAAGGTTGGGCACGGGCAGGATTGCGCGGGTGGTAGTGCCGGGGGTCCCGCACTACGTCAGCCAGTGTGGCAACCGTCGTGGAGACATCCTTTGGAGAGTGATTAATCTTCAGGCAGCATTCGGCAGCCGCGCACCCAGTTGTCGAAATCTTCAGGTTTGACAACGCCGCCCGAGACTACAAGCTTGAGGCCTTGCTCGATACTCATTCCGGTTTCGGTTATGTCCTGTTCCGGAATCAGGGCCAGCCAGCCTGATGTAGGATTGGGTGCGGTCGGGAAAAAGACAAACATCGCCCGGCGTCCGTCTTTCAGTTCGAGCCGTTCGTCCGAAGTGAGAAATCCGACCGCCAGTATTCCGCGCCTCGGGTATTCGGCGATTACGGTCTTGCGCAGGGCGCTGCGCTTGATGAATATCGCTTCGGTGAGCTGGCGGGCCGAGCTGTAGACGCCTTTTACTAAGGGGACGCGGCGCACCAGCCGGTCAATCCAACCCAGAAACCAGCGGCCTAATATACCGGAGGCAAGCGCGCCGACCGCCAGGATGACGATGATGACCAGGATAAACCCCACTACGGTTGTCAGCCAGGTCGGCAACCGGGAGAGCCAGATGTGTCTGACCAGGAGCGGCTGGAAGATGTTGCCCAGTCTTGAGATGAGAAACCAGAAGATGAAAATGGTCAGGCCGATTGGCAGGATGGTGGCGATGCCGGAGAGGAAGTATTTGCGCAGTTGGCCCATTTCCGGAAGTCTAGCCGGTTGAGTCGGGTGGTGTCAAGCCGGGCTCGACCAGCAGGTGTCGGCATTGGGTGAGGAAATGGTGGCAGGTTTCGGTCCGGTAGTCGGGATAGGTCCATTCCAATGGGTGGAAGCTACCTGACTCGTAGATAAGCGTTACTTCAGCATAGATACCTTTACCAAGGTAGACCCGGTGGGCGTAGTTCTTTGTGGTGGCAAGAACCAGGTTGTGAAGGGAGAGAATTCCGGGGTCAAGATTGACCTGGCGGTGGCCGGTACTGTCAGCGAATTTCTGCTCCAGAGCGTTGGTAGCAAGCTTGATTTCGGGCAACCGGTCCGGTTCGACCAGGTTCTCAAAGCCAACCCATTGCCGGATGAGATTGGGCCCCATTTCATCCTTGTAGTAATCGGTGAACTTGAAACTGACAACCGGGCTCCGGGCTACTATCGGCCCGAACTTATCTGTAAGGGCCGGTTCCACCTCAACCAGGAACCTGTTATCGGCAGTGATAATCCCGGATATGAGCAGGGCCGGCTGTGCCAGAGGTGTGGAGCTACTCATTTTTGAGCAGACTTGAATAGCTGGATATGAAGGTCAGATCGGGCCCGACATCTGTCATTCGGGTTCGGGGCTCTGAGCTTCTTCCATGTCGGCCATCGAACTGGCCAGGAATGTGCCAAACTCTTCAAGCGGGGGCAGGACGTCCAGTGATTCAAGCCCGAAGTAGCGCAGGAATTCTCTTGTCGTCCGGTAAAGGAACGGACTGCCGGGCCGGTGGGCTCTTCCTGCTGTGGTAACAAGCCGGCGCTCCAGCAAGGTCACAAGCGGGCCTGAGCAGTCCACCCCGCGTAGCTTCTCAATCTCAGGCCGGGTGACCGGCTGCTTGTATGCGACTATCGCCAGAATCTCGAGTGCGGGTTTGGAAAGCCGCTGGACGAATTGCCGCTTGTACATCGCCCGCACCCAGTCTGCGAATTCAGACATGGTGTAGAGCTGATAGCCTTGCGCCACTTTGTGAATTCTGAAGGTTCGGTCGCTTTTCTCATATTCCTTGTTCAGTTCGTCCACTGCCGCGCGGACCGCGCCGGGTTGCTCTCCCGAGAGTTCGGCAAGGCGAGATGTGGTGAGCGGTGTATCGGCGGCAAAGAGCAAGGTCTCGACGACATGCAGGGTTTTCCGGGCAAGAGTGGTCTGACCCAGGGACAGGTTTTCCTGAGACCGGTCTGATTCTTCCATTATCTTTTGAGTCGGAACCGGGCAAGCAGGACTGCAACCGCGGTGTGCAAGTCTTTCCGGTCCAGATAGCAGGTGAGCCTTGTTTCTGATGTGGAGAATGCGTTCAAGTGGACCCGGATACGGTGAAGCGTTTCAAGGGTTGAGGAAAGAATCTCAGTATCACTGCCAATGCCCGGACCGACTACCGATACTGAACAGAGATTGTCGTTTACATCAATGCCTGCGGCCCTGACCTGTTTAGCCGTTTTAGTCAGTATCTGTACGCCCTTTTCCCGGTGTTCCTGAGCCAGGATAAAGCCAAGGTCAAATCTGCCATCTTGCGGAGTGCCGTGGTTGAAAAACACCAGAGGCACCCGGGCCTGGGCCAGCCGGGTCACCACCTGGTACAGACAGCGCCGTTTCTTAGGTACACCCAGAAGTGAAATCCGTACCAGCTTGTGATTGTGGGTAATTGCCCGGACAAAGGCTTTTTCCAGACCCGCCGCCGCGCCCCGGGCAATGGAATGAGGTAACTTCTTTTTCCTTTTGGACTGACGCGAAGCACCATCGCTCTCTATCATTGTCCCTCGCTTTCTGCTGAATGGTGACTTTATTATCAGGGGTACCCGGTGTTTTTCAGCCAGGGCGCAGGCCCGGGGGTGAATTACTTCCGAGCCTGAGCCGGCCAGTTCGGAAAGCTCCTGGAAACTGAGCAAAGGAATCAATTTCACTCCTTTGAACTCGTTCGGGTTTTCAGTGAAAACACCTTCAACATCTTTATTCAGTTCACATCTTTGGGCGTGCAGGACAGCGGCGAGCGCTACCGCGGTTACATCACTGCCGCCCCGGCCCAGGGTTGTGATTTCCCTGTCCAGGCTCACGCCCTGGAACCCGGCAACAATCGGAATTTTGTTCCGGCGCAGGGCGTTTCTCAGCCGGTCGCCCCTGATTTCCTGGATTCTTGCATCGGTGTGAAAGCGGTCGGTAATGATTCCTACTTGTGAGCCGGTGAATGAAACCGCGTCATAGCCGTGTTCCATTATTGCCAGAGAGAGCAGGGCCATTGTCTGGCGTTCGCCTGCGGTAAGGAGCATGTCCAGTTCCCGGCGCTGGGGGTTCGGGGTTATCCGATAAGCAAGCCGGGTCAGCTTATCGGTAGTAGAGCCCATTGCCGATACGACCACCACCACCTTATCTCTGGACTTACGGGTAGCCACAATCCTGCGCGCTACCTGTCTGATGCGGCCAAGGTCAGCGAGCGAAGAGCCGCCGTATTTCTGTACTATGAGAGCCATTGCGGGAATGTCGAAGCACGAATTCCGAATGTCGATTGTCGAATGGACACATAGGGTAACACCCTGCGCAGCGCAAGGGTGTCACCCTTACCTGTATTCATCTGTGTTAATCTGTGGTTTTCTTTTGTCATTCGCGGTTTGCCATCAGCCAGCGACCGATTCTCTTGGCAGCCTGGCGCAACCTATTTTCGTTCTGGACCAGGGCGAACCGGATATAGCCTTTGCCGTACTTGCCAAAGCCCGAACCCGGCGCAACAACAACCCGACAGTTCTTGAGAAGCTCAAGCACGAATCGATAGTCTTCTGTCTTCTGTCTTCTGCCCTTTGCCTTCCCCGGTTGTTCCGGCATCCTGGCCCAGACATAGAAGGTTGCTTCGGGCTTTGGTACACGCCAGCCGGCACGTGTCATTTCTGAGCAGAAGGTGTTCTGTCGCCGGCGATAGAGGTCGCGTGTTTTTGCGGCAAGGGATTCTGAATGTTTGAGCGCATATGTGGCTGCGTCCTGGATTGCGCCGAAAGGGCCTGAGTCGGTATTCTGCTTTATTCTCAGAAGCGCCTGGATGAGCCTGCTATTTCCGACCGCCATGCCGATGCGCCAGCCGGCCATGCTGAAGGTCTTGGACAGGCTGTGAAACTCGATACAGCACTCTTTTGCGCCCGGAACCTGGAGGATGCTGGGTGGTTTGTTCCTGGTGAAATACAGTTCTGAATAGACGCAGTCATTGAGCACATAGAACCCGTGTCGCTGCGCAAGCCTGACCACCTGCCTGTAGAACTCGAGGTCAGCCACTGCGGCAGTTGGGTTATTGGGGTAGTTCAGGCAAAGAAGCTTGATTCTGTCGCCAATCCTGACCAGATGGTCCAAGTCGGGCAGGAATCGGTTTTCTTCCAGAAGCGGGACCGACACCAGCCGGGCACCACTGAGCCGCGTCTGATTGGGATAAATCGGGTAGTTCGGGTCACATACGCCGACACCATCCCCAGGCCCGCAGGTTCCCCAGATAAGATGGCCAACCCCCTCTTTAGAGCCCAGAAGCATGGCTACTTCAGTCCCAGGGTCGAGTTTGACGTTGAATCGGCGTCTGTACCAGGCTGCGACCGCCTCTCTGGCCGGGAATTTACCAGCGTAGGTCGGGTAGCAATGATTCACAGGCTTGGCAAGCGCCCTGACCATTGCGCGGGTTATTCTGGCTGATGCGGGCTGGTCCGGGCTTCCTTCGCCCAGGTCGATTATCGGACCTTTGGTTTTCGCCTTGAGGTCATCCAGTTCCTGAAACAGGTAAGGAGGAATTCGGCCCAGCCTTCGGGCAAAAGGCTCTTTCACAGGCTTAGGTTTAGCCCAAATTGTTGAGATGTCAAGCCTGAGAGAATTGCAGGGTATTAAATCCGGATTTCTATGGCAGGCTGTCACTTAAGGAAAGGGCTTCAGGGTTCTGGGAAAAAGGGTTCCAGGGTTCTTGGGTTCTAGACTTGAACCCTTGACCCCTTGAGTCCTTCTGTGTTTATCTGTGTGAATCTGTGGTTGTGTTCGGGGTCCGGTTTTATCGGGTCTTGACATGAGGCCGGTTCCAGGGGATAGTGAGTCGGAGATTTTGCCTAATGGCGGCTGATAGCTTTCCCTCAAACCCCACAGAATTCTGTATTACTGATGTCGGCAGCACCACGACCAAGGCGCTGCTGTTTGTCAAAAGGGATGGGGACTGGCGGTTTTCCCGGGAGGAGGCACCGACAACAGTTGAAAAGCCGCATGAGGACGTGACCGTAGGTGTGCTCCGGGCGATGCGGACACTGGAGCAGGAAACGGACGAGAGGCTTCTCAGAAACGGGGTGCCATTTCTGCCTTACCTTTCAACATCGAGCGCGGGCGGCGGATTGGCAATGGTGGTCACCGGTCTGGTTAAGGATATTACCGCTGGAAGCGCGGACCGGGTGGCGCTCGGTGCGGGTGCGATTGTGCTTGATGTGATTGCGATGGATGACGGCCGGACTCCGTACCGGAAGATCGAGGACCTGAAGAAGTTGCGGCCCGACATGGTACTTCTGGCCGGAGGGTTTGACGGCGATGCCATCTCAGGACCGGTTTTTCTTGCCGAGCTCGTCATAGAGTCCGGGCTCGTTCCCAAGCTCAACCCGAGAGCGAAGCTGCCGGTCATCTACGCCGGTAATGTCAATGCCCAGGAGTATGTCAGGCGGGTTTTAGAAGACCGGTATGCGTTCTACCCGGTGCCGAATGTCCGGCCGGACGGTGGCCGCGAGAATGTGGAGCCGGCCCGCAATGCGATTCATGAGTTGTTCATGGACCACGTGATGTCGCAAGCGCCCGGATATGAGAAACTGAAACCCTGGGTCAGTGCACCCATCATGCCGACACCGGCCGCGTTCGGCAACATTCTCGGCCTTGTGTCGAAAGACCTGAAGAAGACAATTATGGCAATCGACATCGGCGGGGCGACCACCGACGTGTTCAGCGTGGTGAACGGCAAGGTGTTCCGGACCGTGAGCGCCAATCTGGGGATGAGCTACAGCATATTGAATGCCGCGAAGCTGGACGGAATCGGCGCTGTAGCAGAGTTGCTCGATTTCGAGACAACCGAGGCAGAGCTGTGGAATCGTATCGGCAACAAGCACAATAACCCGACGGAGTTACCGGCCACGCGGCAGGACATGATGATTGAGTGGGCTGTTGCCACGGTTGCGATACGCGAAGCGGTACAGCAGCACCTGAAAGTGATCCACGGCGCACCATCTGAACCGTCACCGGCAAAAGACATCAACGAACTGCTCAGGCCGTTCTTCAGGAAAAAGGAAGAACCGGAACGGATAGAGTTGCCAGAGCTTGAGGGGTATGACCTGATTATCGGCAGCGGCGGGATTCTCTCCCATTCACCCAGAGGTGCGGCAGCGATGATGCTCCTGGATGCGCTCCAGCCGCGTGGAGTGGTTGAATTGGCTGTTGACAGCGCGTTCATGTTTCCCCACTTGGGCGTGCTTGCTGAGGTGAATCCTGGTCTGGCCAGGGAGTTGTTCTACAGACTGGGGATTGTCAAGCTTGGGACAGCCTTGGCACTGACCGGAGAAAGAGAATCCTCCAAAGCCGTGACCATTGCCGGCGCAACCAGCCGTGGAAGAACAGTTGAAGAGAAAGTCGAATCCGGTGAGGTGAAACTCCTGCCTCTGGCCGAGGGTGAAGACCTGAAAGTCAGGAGAAGGCGCGTTGAGGCCGAATCAGAAGAGGAATTCACGGTCAGCGGCGGGGTGTGCGGCCTGATTGCCGATGCAAGGCCAAGACCTATAGAGTCAAGGGCGGGTTCTTTAGTTCCGGCTGATTACACTCTTCCGGTCAGAAAGATAGAGCCTCAACCCGAGGAGCGAATTCACCGCGGTGAGATACGGCTGCGGCGCGAGCTTGCTATACCAGGCAGAGTGTTTGTTGGAATTGGAGACAGGGTTCTACCGGATACGCTTGTAGCAAGAAGTGTCAGGCAGTTCCTCAGGCCGTTCTTTCTCAATGTCGCGGAAGCAATGGAGGTACCGCAAGAAGAGTTGCCGAAATACCTGCTCAAGAAGGTGGGTGATGAAATCGGGCCTGGTGAAATCATTGCCAAAAGACCTCGCAGGATGATGTTTCCCAGAGTGTTCCGGTCCCCGGTCGAAGGCCGGATTGAGAAGATACTGGCCAGCGGAATACTGGTTGTCCGGGAGAAACCTGAAGCTGCCCGCGAGTATACAACAGTCAATGTCGCGAAAGAGCTTGGGGTCGAGCCAAGGTATATCAAACCTTACTTGCGGTGCGAAGCCGGGAAGGAAGTGGACCGAGGTCAGTGGCTGGCTGCAATTATGCGGCCGGGCAGTATGAAGCTTTGCAAGTCGCCGGTGTGGGGCAAGGTCAATAGAATCGACTTCGGTTTTGGAATGGTAATCATCGAGCCACTGCTTGAGGAGCTTGAGGTCCAGGCCTGGTTGCCCGGAACAGTGGAACAGGTGTCAGACAGAGGATGTATCGTTGCTAATCAGGGCGTTTCGATTCAGGGTGTCTGGGGTAGCGGGCCCGAAGTGTTCGGTATATTGAGTTTCGATGAAGTCAAGTCCGGTTACATTACAGTAGCCCATACGGCGAGCAAGCCGTTACTTGCTGAGCTGCGTGAAAGGGGCGCGGCCGGATTGATAGCCGGCGGGCTTGACTTGCAGGATGTGCTTGACCCGAAACCCGGATTCACAACCGTTGTGACCGAAGGATTCGGCCAGCACAGAATCGCGCCAGATGTGTTCGAGGTTCTGAAAAGCTGTCAGGGTAGACTGGTCCTGATTGACGGGACAACCCAACTGCGGGTCGGGGTGAAAAGGCCGAGAATCATCTTGCCTGACGTCGAGAAATGAAAAGCGTTGTCTCCAGCGTCATTGTTTCCATAGTTCTAGCCGGCCTGCTCGGGTCGGGCTGTGGAACGCAGAATCACCCGCCTGAGATATTGTCTCTGGTTGCAAGCCCGAGCTATGTGCGGCCGGGGGGCACATCAACCATTACTGCGACCGCGCACGACGAAGACGGTGATTCGCTTGAATATGACTGGTCTGCTACCGGTGGAGCGATATTGCCCAGACAGCCTGGCCAGGTTGTCTGGGCCGCGCCCAGGGACACAATGGTTTTTGCAGTTCTACTGGAGGTCATTGACCCTGCCGGGGCCGGTGATACCGCATCAGTAAACGTTGGGGTCGGGCCGAACATCCGGCCGGTGATTGAGGGGATTACCGCTAGGCCGGAAACGGTCAGGTGCCAGCAGAACTGTTCGCTTTCAGTGGCTGCATATGACCCGGACGGTTCGCCGCTTTGTTATTTGTGGCAGGCCGAGGCCGGGCTGTTTCTTGATTCCACCTCGGCAGATGTAATCTGGCAGGCTCCCTTAGGGGCCCGTATATACCCCTTAACCGTGACAGTCAGTGATACAGAAGGACTTTCTGCTTCGGACAGCATCGAGGTTGTTGTTCTGAGTGATACCATAGTGCTGATTGACCGCGACTATGAAGTGAACCCGGGTAGCTGGTGCTGTTACTGCCGGCGTGTCAGAATGCCGAATGTGCGGGGGTCGTGTTTGAAAGGGACCTGCCAGACCCCGATGTTATCGAACCGGGACTGGAAGCGGACCACATTGATGCCCGACTCAGAGCCGACTTGGCCGAAGTCTGCGAGCGGGCAGGACATCTCCACGGTCCAGGAATTCCTATCCGTGCAAGCAGCAACCTGCCAGTTTCCATCCCAGGAGTAGTCGCGGGTGCTCTCCTCGCCCTCAAGCCAGCATTTACGGTCGGCAATCGTGCCGATTGAGTTCACAAAAACCTGGTAGTAGACACCGGATTCAGGGATGTTTGTTTTCTTGCCCGTGGCGAGCGAATCCATCTGAGCGGCGAAGCGCAAAGTTACGGCCCGGTTCGGGTCGAACACAATGTTTATGTGGTCGTCTTTGTATACTTTGTCGTCACGCTCGGTGATAGCCGCGGCTATTCTGTCCATCCGGGATTCATGGCAACGGACCGCAAAGTAAATCAGGCTGTCATCGTGATAGGTCCACAGTTCGGTTTTCTCGATTGGACTGGCAGCGCCGGTCCTGCTGCCAAAACCGGTTAATGCTCGGACGAATTGCCAGCAGGAGTCGTCCAGCACCCCGTCCAGTCCGGGTGGGTCGGCAAGTTTCGGCCAGGAGGTCTTTCTCCTTATGGACAGGACCTTGTGCAGTTCGGTTGAGCGACCGGGAGCATACTGGTATGGCAGGGACAATACAGGCAGCGGGTAAGGATTGTCAGGGTCCTTGAGCCGGAATCCCAACTGGTACAGGCAACTGGCCCCCGACCCGACACGAAAGCTCAATGACCCAGGGCTGACCTGCCAGGCGCTGGTTTTGTAATCCCAGGCCAGTCGGCCGTGCTGGGCCGCATCAACAATGTCATGGATTCTCAACTGTCTTTGAGCGGACAGCGCTGTTCCAGCGGTTACTGTCAAAGGCTTGATTTCTACCGCCTTTTCTCTAGCCCGGTCAAGCGCGCTCAGAGCGTCGTAGGTCACGACGTCAGGCCTCTTGAGCGACCCGGGCTCAATGACGCTGATATAGATATGTTTACCAACTACCCGGCCGAAAAGGTAGTTCTGAAACGCACCCTGGGCCGGGTCGTGGTAGACTTTGTACCGGCTGCCCGACGGGCCGACCTGGAAGTACCTGATTCCATCCCGTTCTGCTGAGCAGTAGAAGTGGTCATGACCGGTCAGGACGTATTTGATTCCGGCTTCCCGGCACCAGATATGAAGACTGTCGGGTTCGTCTTTCTCCCGTGCATAGCGCCAGAAAGGTCGGTGCATCAAAACGAATGAATGTTCGAAATCACGGGCTTTCCTGAGTTCGGAGCGGAACCAGCGTTTCTGTGCTTCAGGTAGTTGTCCAAACCACACGGAGCGGCTGTTATCCAGGAAGATGAATAAGGCGTTGGCATACTGGAGCGAGAAACAGGGTTTTCCTACCCGGCTGACATATACCGACTCGCTCTGGGCATCAAAGATGTCATGGTTGCCCGGGCACTGGTAGAAAGGGATTCCGGTTGAGTTGATGAGGTTCTGGATGGTATTCCACTGGGTGTTGACTGTTTCCAGGTTATCGGTGTAGCCTTCAATCAGGTCACCGACCGACAGAATGAGGTCCGGATGGAGAAGCTTCACTTCATCGATGACTTGGCAGAATACGTCATGGCGTGCGCTGCCGGTCCGGTCGCCCAGGACCACGAAAGTAAAGCTTGCTGAGGCGGCAAATGCGATTGCAGTGCATGCAGCCAGGGCCAGCAGGGTTGAGGAGAGGGTTCTAGGGTTCAAGGGTTGAGCCGTCGGACGGCACCTGCGAGGACGCAGAACCAGGATTGGGGTGGTTCGCGTAGAGAAGGCAGCGCCGGCGTCGCCGGCGGTTCCCAAGTCTCTGCCCCGGTTTACCCGGCACCCGCCGTGCCGGGATGATGGATG
>JAUWNN010000106.1 GCA_030612625.1 Caldifarciminota bacterium | reverse complement strand
AGACGTGTCGTCTCCCGCTCTCCAACCGTGTTGTACTGTTTGCTTACCGCATATCCCTGGCAGAAGATTCACCGCCAAGGCCGCCAAGAGGAAATCTAACCGTAGATGGACACAGATGGACACAGATGAAGGCAGAAGGCGGAAGTCAGAAGTCAAAGTGCAGAAGCCAAAAGGCAAAACCGCAGACCCCACTGTCATTGCGAAGGAGCGAAGCGACTGCGGCAATCTTCCGCTGCAGGCGGATAGCGGAAGGCGGTCAGCGGAAAGCGGATTGGAACCGCCAAGAACGCCAAGGCCGCCAAGAGGAAATCTAACCACAGATAAACACAGATGAAGACAAAACCGCGAAGATTGGCCATTTTGGAGTGCGGCAGCGCGCTGCCGCTTTGCCGCCTTCAGCCGCTAGCGGTCAGCGGATGGCGGTTCGCGGTAAGCGGTTGTCTGTCATTGCGAGCCTGCGCCGTTCTGTCATTCTGCTCTGCGGCTGGTTTGTCATGTTGAGCCTTTCACTTCTGTCATTCTGCTCTGCCGGAGGCAGGTGCCGTCGGACGGCTCACGAAGCGAAGAATCTCGCAGCGCCGCTCAGGGTAAACTCCGTCGAAACATCTCGGGCGCTGGAGACCTTTCGATTCGTCAGACTCACTCAGGGTGACATCCATGGATGTCATCTCGGCGCAGCCGTGGCAATCCGACCAAAGGTCGCTCCGAGCGCAGCGTGGCAGTCTTCCGGCCTTTGGCTGTCAGCCGTAAGCCGTGAGCTGTAAGCTGTCAGCCGTTGGCTGTCAGTAGTCGGAAATCGACAATCGAAAATCGGTAGGGTAGTCAGTTGTGGGGGCGGGCAAGGGTTACAGTCGCCGTTTGTTCCCCGCTTGTGCTGGGGCATGCCGCTAGCCTGCTGCTAAGCGCAGACGTAGGTAGCTGCCTTTGGCCATCTTGCGGTGGAGGCTCTGCGTGAAGCCCTTCATATCCGGGATTGGCTGGTTGTGCCTCAGGGCGCGGAACAGATCGTTCACATGCGTCGACCTGAAGCCTGTCTTGGTCAGTCTGTATGCGTCGCCGCGTCTCTTGAGGTCATAGAGGGCGAAAACAGTGCGGTTTTCTCTGCCCTCGCTGATGGCGTCAAGTTTGTACTTCTCCACAAGGTACTCGTATGTGAGTGGCTGGGTCACCCAGTAGATGCGTTTCTTCCACCGCTCCGCCACCAGACCCTTGAAGAGCATCTGGGTGAATTCGCGCTTCCAGATATCGTACAAATTGAGTCCAAATCCGTAATGCTGTCCGGTGAGCTTCTTGCCCCGTATTGCGTCCTTGTAGCCTTGGACCAGCTTGCCTGTGTTGGTTGTTTGCCCACCTTGGAACTCGACGATCGTGAAATCGAGAATGGCATCGCCCAGTGGTTCATGTTTGGCCAGGACGAAGTCGCATGAGCCGATACCTTTCATTGTGACTTCGCTGAACACGAGGATATCGTGTGCACTGCCGAACTCAGCGCGTGCGATGTCTCTGAATACCCGTTTGTCTTCAAGGAAGCGCTTAGGACACAAAGCGATGGTGTGGCCGTCGTACTTCGCAGAGCAGACGTTGAATGTCTTGACGAGCCGGCCCCGTTTGTTGCACTTGGATCCTCTGAATGGGCACCACTTCCGCTTTCTGTCCTTGACCGCAGCAGTAGTGTTTACATCTATGGGGTGGCCGCTTATTTCACACGGGTAGCGTTCAGTGGGCATTCCTACCTCCTTTTAGAAGATTCCGCCAGATGACGTCGTTCTCGGATTCGCTCGGACGGCGGGCGAGAATCCAGCCGAGCGTTTCCCCGCAGTCGCGGCAGAATGACTCACTGGACATGGAATTGAACTTGCAGACCCCGCGCCACTTGCGTCCGTTCTCATCACCCGGTGAGAACTCCAGCACCAAAACGCAGTCGTGCCGGAGAGCGTTCAAGTGCGCGATGTGTACCGACGTGGGGTTCTCTGACTCGACGACGTAGTAGTTGACTAGTCGTGCGCCAGCATCCTGGAGCGCCGCAGAAAGGTCAGCCCATGCCTTCGGGCGCCAGTGATGGAACGTGAACACGAGCCGCCCCCCTGGGCGTAGGACCCTTCTGCATTCCTTCCATATCGCGCACATCATCGAGCGGTATCCTTCGCCTACGGTTCTTCCGTCGCCCGCCACTGCGGAGAGGCCGGGGTTGTAGGTCCAGCGTGCGCGACGTCGGAGGAACAGGCCGAGCCACACGCGGAAGAACTTGGACAGGTCCGTATACTGCACGTTGTCGAAGTACGGAGGGTCGGTCACGACATGATCCACACTGCCATTTGGAAGCGGCAGGTTGCGCGCATCTTCCTGCATCAACAGGATTCCGGATTCCGCCGCGGCAAGTTCGCTGAGCGAGCTGCGTATGGTGCCGCTGTCCTTTTCTCCTACTATGGGCACGTTCTTCACTTTGCCGTTATCCAGCTTGGGCTCGCGGGGCGCTGCGGCCCATGTTGAACCTCGCCATACTCGGTCCTTGAACAAGCGGAGTAGTGTGCCGGATGTTCGTTCGGTAGAAACCGGGTTGTTCTCCAGAGCCGTGTGGGGAATGGAGTAGGCATGGTGGGCAAAGACGTGCCGGACGGCACCCGGCCTGCGTATCCCGGCGCCCTTGTATCCACAGAGCAGCGAGTTGAAGTCCAGTGACGTAGACACGAGGAGCCCTAGTATGTCTCTGACGTCCCGGGGAACCGCTTGCAAGAGCTCGGAGGCGATCCGTATGTACTGGAGTTGGCGCTCTGTGAATAGTTCCCAGTAGAACCGAATCCCGTGTCGGCGCAGGTCCGATGACTTCGGGCCGTTGGGTATTGCGAAGATGCGCGGCGGGAGTCGCCATGATGATGCCGCTGGTGCCTTTCGCGCTACCGCCAGGTCATTGCTGTTCGGTCGCTTGAAGAACAGCCCGTGCTGCGGGCACGACCCGACGACCGCAACCATGCAGAACCTTTCCCTGAACGGTATCTCAGGCGTATCCTTGTACGGCCTACCGCAATTCCCACAGACACGCGTTGTCTTCGCCACAATGCGCTCGCCGCGTATGGCGTGCCTGCAGTGAGTTTCGGACGTCACATCGCCACAGGTTTCGCATATGCGAATGGGCTCCGCTCCAGGTTGTTCACGAAGCACCAGCGAGTCGACCATGACGACGCTGCCGCATGCGCACCGTTTCCTGCGTCCGTAGAGCACGAAACGGAAGGGCACCGGTTCGTTGCATACCGGACACCTCGTCATGAACAGGTGACCTACCTTCCGGCGCAGTTCACCGAAGAACGCATCGAAGGCGGCCTTCTTCTTCCACGCTGGCATGTCCTGCAGGGCAGCTCGAGCCTGCACGACCGGGACTGGGTCAATGTCCATTCCAACAACGCGAGCACCCAGCCTGACGGCTTCGTGCAGTGTCGTGCCGCCGCCCATCATGGGGTCCAGAATGGTAAGGCCCTCCAGACCGCCAGCCTCATAGAAGTCACGCTTTGCTGGGTTCGAGACGAAACCCTTGAGGATATGGCGGAAGCATGTTCCGGAACGGCGCGCCCACCACTTGTGCAGGTACGTATTGGGTCTGTATAGGTGCTTGTTGTGTCCCTCGCGGGCACTCAACTGAGAGGCATGTTCCTCAGGGAACTCGGAGTCAATAGGAAGATGAGCGGGACCAGGTTTGTTTGTGGGTTTGAGTTGTCGCCGTTTGGGCAGCGCGTCCATATAGGATACTAGCGGCACTCAAGGAGTGCTGTCAAGTTCTGTCTTGGTGTTCTGGGATGCATCGTTCAACTCCTACCCATCCAACTTCGTCTGGTCGGCTTTCTTGTCAACCTTCATGGCGGCGGGGGACGGGGGAGATACGTATTGTGTCCCCTTATCTCCAAGAGTCTCGTGTGGCCGTTCAGGGTAAACTCCGTCGAAACATCTCGGGCGCTGGAGACCCTTCGGTTCGTCAGACTCACTCAGGGTGACATCTATAGATGTTATCTCGGCGCAGCCGTGGCAATCCGACCGAAGGTCGCTGCGAGCGCAGCGTGGCAGTCTTCCGGCCTTTGGCTGTCAACCATAAGCCGTGAGCTGTAAGCTGTCAGCCGTGAGCAGTCGGAAATCCGGAAGCGAAGGGCGGTCAGGGGAAGCCGAAATAGGTGGCTGTCCCTAATTAGCCCCCAGGCGGGTCAGCGGACAGCGGATTGCGGGCGTTGTCCTCCCAGCCCCTCTGTGAATGTCAAGAGTAAAGACCTGACCCCTTACCGGCCCGAAGTTGGAAAACCGGCTGCACTCTGTCCTGAATGAAATGGCTGTTCCTGGGCGCAGTGCCCAGCGTCAGGCCCTGGTCAACTACGGCCGCAAACTGTTCGCTGTTATGAATCGGACGAGAAACAAGCCCAAAGACAAGCGAGAGCAGATGCTGAAGGATGTAAGGCTCAGGCTGAAAATGGAGCGACTGGTTTCAGCAAAGGCGGCTGCGCGTGTTGAGAGCGCGATAGTTGAACTGTTCCGGAACATGGAGCAGGCAGGTGAGTTGGACTGGCTGCCACCGGTTCGAGAAGCCGGACGCCTGGCAGCTTTGCCGAACAGGAAGCGGGTGAATAAGGACGAAGAGTTGTGCGCAGATGAGTGGAAGAACAAGGTGCGGCGTTGGGAGAACGCAAGGCTGAAGTTCATCAACAAAGTCACCAGCGAAGTGAAGCCGCTGCTTGCAGAGGCAGGTATCCCGGAGAACCGTCATCTGTTTTACCTGAACGCGGTGCGCCAGTGCTGGCACATCGCTATTCATTCCATGCCAGATTCAGAACAGCGGAACAAGCTGGTCGAGGATTTCCTTGTTCATCCGAGTGCCAAGGGGTGTAACCCGGAACTTCTTCGTCGTGTTGCTGAGCTGTTCTTCAGACGGTACGAGCAGGAAAAGCACTCATTCCCGCCTGACCCGTGGGCCAAGAAGGCATAACGTTGTCTGGTGTCGCCTGCCTGTTACCTTGACAAGACCTGCCGCTATTCTATCCTTAGTCAAGAAGGAACAATAGTGAGAATCATTTCGATTTCTGCCCTTTGCCTTCTGGCTCTGTCTGTGGCATCCGGCCAGTGGCTGGAAAGGACGATTCTTCTGCCCGATTCGTTGGGTGGGCTGGGTTCGCCCCAGTGTCTGGTCTACAACTCAGCAAATAGCTCCGTCTATGTCGGTGGGGAGTGCGGCGATTGCGTTATTGTCGTTGACGCAGCAACCGGTCGGAAGACGAGAAGGATCCCTGTTGGGCGAGACGTGCGTGATCTGTGCTACGACCCGAATGGCAACAAGGTCTATTGTGCAAATGCCGGCAGTAACAACGTGACAGTGATCGATTGCAATACGGATACGGTGGTTGCGATTCTGTCCGTGGGCGATGGACCCCGTGCTTTGTGCTACAACTCGGCCGACAACAAGGTGTACTGCGCGAACGCCGGGCACGATGATTCAGGCTATGACTCGACCGTCACGGTGATCGATGCGGCTACAGACAGCGTAGTTGCAACTGTGGTTGTCGGAACAGCCCCGCTCGCCCTGGGCTACAATCCAGTGGACAACAAGGTCTACTCAGCGAACTGGCGAAGCAGTGACTTGGCGATAATTGACGGCACGACCAATCAGCTGATTACTGCATTGAACGTGGGATACCAGCCGGTCGCGCTCTGCCACAATCCCACCACCAACAAGGTATACTGCGCGAACTTGTACAGCGACGATGTGACTGTGGTAGATGGTACCGCGGATAGCGTGATCGCTACCGTGTCCACAGGAGAGGGGCCCAAGGCACTGTGTCACAATCCAGCCGACAACAAGGTATACTGCGCGAACTACTATGGCGACAACGTTGCGGTTTTGGACGGTATCTCCAACAACGTGATTGCCACTGTCCTTGTTGGCCGGTTCCCTCAAGCCCTCATCTACAACCCCACGGACAACAAGGTCTACTGTGCGAATATGTCGAGCGATGATGTGACGGTGATTGATGGTGCCACGAACGTCGTGATTGCAACAGTGACCGCAGAGTACCACCCCTGCGCTCTGCGCTACGGTCTTGTCGAGGACAGGGTCTACTGTGTGAACAAATGGAGCAATGTTCTCGTGGCAATAGACGGAGAGGCTGACACTGTGGTCGCCACAGTGTCCTTAGGCGTGCCCCCCGTAGCTCTCTGCTACGACACAACCTACGACAGGTTGTACTGCGCCAACTCCTGGAGTGATAATGTGGCGGTCGTTGATGCCGGCTTGAACCGAGTACTTGCGATCGTGTCGGTCGCGAAGGTTCCCTACGATGTGTGCTGCAATCCCACCGGCAGAAAGGTGTACACTGCGAACTGGCTGAGTGACGATGTCACCGTAATAGACGGAGAAACGAACAGAATAATCGCGGTCTTGCCTGCTGGAAGCTATCCTGTTGCTTTGTGTTACAATACGACTGACAGCAAAGTGTATTGCGCGAATCCTTACAGCCACAACGTGACGGTGATTGATGGAGCCAACGACAGTGTGCTCACAACCCTCCCGGTTGGCCGCGAACCCAGAACCCTGTGTTACAACTCAGGCAGCAACAAGGTGTACTGCGCGAGTTATCACGGTGACAATGTGACCGTTATCGATGGACCTGGCGACAGCGTCACTGCCACCGTTAGCGTGGGGACGAATCCGTGTGCCTTTGTCTACTGTCCGACCAGCAACAAGGTCTACTGTGCGAATAAGTGGAGTCGAAACGTGACTGTGATTGACGGGATAACCGATAGTGTAGTGGCGACCGTCCGAGTGGGCGACGGCCCATGTGCTTTATGCTACAACCCGACTGACAACAAGGTATACTGCGCGAACGCCGGGCGCTATTCGGACTTCGACTCCACGGTAACAGTCATCGACGGCACCACGGACAGCGTGATTGCAACCTTAGTCGTGGGGAACGGACCCGGTTCACTGTGCTATGACATGGCTCACAACAAGGTATACTGTGCGAATACCGGGCTCTACTTGGGCTATGACTCGACAGTCGTTGTGATCGACGGAGCGACAGACAGCATAGTTGGGCGCATTGTAGTAGGTCTTGCGCCGGTTGCTCTTGTTTGCGACCCGCTCGAGAGTCGGGTCTACGTTGCGAACTGTAAGAGCAGCAGCATCTCGGTCATCCGGGACAGCATACCACCGGGAATTGAGGAGAAGGATGAAGGCGGAAGGATGAAGGATGAACCACTCACAGCCACAGTCATGCGCAACGTGCTGTTCCTGCCTGATGCGTATGGCGTCAAGCGAGGTGCGTCTTGCATCCTCTTCAACATCACCGGCCGGAAAGTGGCGGAGTTGAAGCCGGGCCCGAATGACATCCGGCACTTGGGGTCGGGCGTGTATTTCCTGCGGCGGGGAAAGGCCGGGACGACGACCAAAGTCATCATACAGAAATAGGCAACTGATAGCTATTGGCTAACGGCTGGAAGCAGCAGAAGATTGCCGCGCGGCTTCGCCGCTCGCAATGACTTAATCTATCCTTGGCGTTCTTGGCGGTTGTTTGGACTCTACGCGACTTTGCGGGCGTGGCCTAGCGCGCCGACCATGTCAATGGCTTGTTCAGGGCAGACTTTGTGGCACATGCCGCAGCCGATGCATTTGTCGGCAATGACTCTGTGCTGTTTGCCTTCTTCCCCTTCAATCGCTTTGAACTTGCATTCTTTGACGCACAGGCCGCATCCGGTGCAGTTGGGGTTGATGACCGCTCTGGGTCTTCCTTTGGCCCGGTCGACAAAGGATTTGGTCGGGCATTTGTGCACGCAGATGCCGCAGTCAATGCATTTTTCTTGGTCCATTGCCGGCAGGTTGTCGACCATGGTGAGGGCCTGGGTGGGGCAGTTCTTGACGCACAGGCCGCAGCCGATGCACCCAATCTTGCATACCTGTTTGACCGCACGGCCTTTGTCGTGCGATGAGCAGGCAAGAAAGACCAGCTTGGAGCGGGGGATGAGTTTAAGGACCTGTTTGGGGCATTCCTTGGTGCAGGCACCGCAGCCGATGCATTTCTTTTCGTCAATGACGGGCAGGTTGTTGGGCCCCAGGGTGATGGCGTTGACCGGGCAGACGGTGACGCAGTGGCCCATGCCGATGCAACCATAGACACAGGCTTTGGGTCCACCCAGGAGCAGGGCGGCCTGCCGGCAGTTGTAGGTTCCCTGGTATTGGAACCGGCGGGGCGCCTGTTCTGTTCCGCCCCGGCAGGTGAGCACTGCGACCACTGGCTCGGATTCAGCGGCTTCCTTGCCCATGATTTCGCCGACCGTGCGGGCGACGCTCGGGCCGCCGAAGGTGCAGCCGGCCACATCGGCTTCGCCTTTGGCAACTGCGGCCGCAAAGGCGTCGCAGCCCGGGAATCCGCAAGCACCGCAGTTGGCTCCGGGCAGGACCCCGCGGATTCTTTCTTCGCGCGGGTCCACTTTGACAGCCAGTTTCTTTGAGGCGACCGCAAGCACGACTCCCATGAGAAGCCCGAGTCCACCCAGGCCGAGAAGCGCTTTAGCTGTTATTGCCCAGTCCATAGTCTAGGAAAGGGGTCGAGGGGTCAAGGGGTCCAGGGGTCAAGGGTTCAAGTGGGACGGAATCCGCAGACCCTGGAACCCTAGAACCCTCGAATCCTGGAACCCTTTCTCCAACCCTTGAACCCTTGCTCTGCGTCCTCGCAGGTGCCGTCAGATGGCTCAACCCTTGAATCCTCGCCATCAGAGTGATATACCGAAAAGACCTATGAAGCCCATGAATGCCAGGGACACCAGTGACGCGGCAACAAAGGCTATTGGGTAGCCTTTGAATGATTTGGAGATAGGAGCGTCTTCAAGCCGTTCGCGGATTGCAGCGAAGAGGATGATGACAAGACCGAAGCCCAGTCCGGTGCCGACTGAGAACACGGTGGACTGGAGCAGGTTGAAGCTGTAGTCGATGTTCAGGAAGGTAACCCCGAGGATGGCGCAGTTAGTGGTGATTAAGGGCAGGTAGATGCCCATTGCCGAGTACAGTGTCCGGACGTACTTCTTCAGGAACATCTCGACGAACTGCACCAGGGACGCGATGACGAGGATGAAGACCGCGGTGCGCAGGAACACAAGGCCAAGCGGGGCCAGGACCGCGTGGAAAAGAATCCAGGTGACCCAGGTTGCGAGCAGCATCACGAACATCACTGCTGCGCTCATTCCGGTTGCGGTGCTGCCCGCGGCAGATACTCCGAAGAACGGGCAGAGCCCGATATAGCGCATAAGCAGGATGTTGTTTACAAGGAATGCGGCGATGAATATCTGAGCTGGGTTGAGGTTCATGTCAGCAACCGCCAAGGCCGCCAAGAGGAACCGAGTCGTGAACCGCCAAGGCCGCCAAGAGCGCCAAGACGGGCCAGAAGTACATCTCTTTCTTTCTCTCTCTTTGTGTCCTTGGCGAGCAGCATCTGATGCTGCGCTTGGCGGTTCAAGTTCGTATTCATACTTAGCTTTCTTCTTTAGCGGTTATCCGGTTGACGATGCTTTTGAGGATGCCGATGAGGAGGAATGCGCCGGGCGGGAATATCATGAACAGGACCGGGGCCTCGCGGAACGCGACCGGCGTGACCGCAAGGCCGAACACAGTGCCCGCGGAGAACAGCTCGCGGATTATGCCCATGAGCCCGAGGGCCAGGGTGAAGCCGAGCGCTTTGCCCAGGGCGTCGAGAATCGAATCGAAGAT
>JAUWNN010000160.1 GCA_030612625.1 Caldifarciminota bacterium | reverse complement strand
TTGGCGCGGTCTTGGTGGCGGGCTTTGGCTCGGCCTTTGCCGGGGTCTTCGTGCCGGGCTTTGTCCCGGTCTTTGTTTCAGCCTTTGTGTTGGCCTTTGTCTTAGCCTTTGTATCGGCGTTTGTGTTGGTCTATGTGTCGGCCTTTGCCTCAACCTTGGCCCTGGTCTTTGTGCCGGTCTTTGTCTCAGCCTTTCCGTTGGTCTTTGTCCGAGTCTTTGCGCCGGTCTTTGTCTGAGTCTTGGTCCGGGCACGAACAATGACAGTAACCGGTTTTATGAGGTAACCACGGCGTTCGCGGTTGGAAACCGCTCCTACGATTTTGGACTGGCGTTATCCCAAGCTAATCAAAGCGGCAGCTTGCTGTCGTCCCCCAACTGGTCTTGGGAGATTCGGGCTTATTGCAGAAGTCACTTATTAGAATAATGCCACGTTATATTGCTTGACTTAGTATAATACTACGTTATACTAGGGATGCCGCTACGCGGCGGACTTTGGAAATGAATAAGGAACTCCCTTATTTTATCTGGCCCTGGGCTCAGCGCGGTCCAAGGAGGTAATGATGTGTGCTGACACCTTTGATCTGAAGCTTGCCCGTCGTCTCAAAGAAGCGAGAAACCAGGCCGGGCTCTTACTGAAAGAAGTTGCCCGAAAAGTCGGGTTTGAGAGCTATCAAGTGCTATCTTACATTGAAAAAGGCACACGGCCGGTGAAGGCTTGGGAACTAGCCAAGCTCGCAAGGATTTACGGTCATAATGTTGCCGACCTTCTTGAAGAAGAACTTCCCTCCAGGGAAACAAAAGTCCTTTGGAGAGAACGTAAGAACAGTCGCGCTGTGAGGAACCACGAGCAGCGGTTCCTGCGGGCACTTAAGAACTACGCTCGCCTGGAGAGAATGGCCGGAGTTTCCCCTCCCCGGTTTTCGCCCCCACATATTCCTGTGCGTCCTAAGAGTTGGGAGGAAGTGAGAGAATCGGGCGTTAGTTATGCTGGGCAGCTTTGCCTGGGTAGCCGTCCTGGTCGGGTTCTCGCCCAGGTTTTGGAGGAGAATCAGGGTGTCAAGATTATCTATCAAGACATGAAGGATTCTGGGTCGGCCGCATCGGTCTGGAGCGAGGAGTTCGGTCCGGCAATCTGCCTGAACAGTCGCGATGTGCCTTGGCGCCGCAACTATGACATTGCTCATGAACTGTTTCATCTTGTGACATGGAATCTGTATAATCCGTCCGAGGTTCATCCTCCAGGAGGCGGGCGCAGTCTAGTGGAGAAATACGCCAATGCGTTTGCGTCCGCATTACTTCTGCCAGCCGATGCACTGACATTGGAATTCAGTCGCCGAGTTGTAAAGCGACGAATCTCGGCTTTTGACCTCGTAGCACTGGCGCGCGAGTTCGCAGTATCTACCCAGGCCCTATTGGCTGCCTGTGAGCATTCGGGGCTACTGACCAAGAAGGCTGCTCAGGAGGCTCTTCAGTCGCCAGACATCAAACGAATAAACCGCCAAGAGCGTCAATCCGATTGGCAGAACCCGCCAAAGGCATCGAGGCGTTTTGTAGAACTGGCACTGCGAGCTCTGCAACGAGGGATGGTATCGCGAGGGAGGTTTGCCGAGTACTTCGGTATCAATCGTTCTGAGATTCCTGCATTTCTTGCACGGTATGGCTTTGCTGAAGAGGGATACGAGAGTGAAATTCCTACTGCTCGATGCTGATGTTGTAATCTACGCTCACCGATTGGGAGTCTGGGATAAGCTGACAGCTAGTTACAAGACAGCGCTCGTTTCTACGGTACTGAGAGACGAGGCGAGCTTCTACGAGGACCCGGATACAGATGCAAGAATTTGGATGGTTCTGGGGAAAGAACTCGCCGCGGGGAAGATACACGAAGTTAGCGCCACTGTTCGTCAGCAGGAGGAAGTCAGGAATCAGTTACTGCGGCTCGATGTTGACCTGGACCCTGGAGAACTCGAAGCCCTTACGGTGCTCAAGCACGCAAAAGAGAAGTGCAACTTCTGCACAGGCGATTTTGGTGCTGTTCGAGGGCTAGTGTACCTTGGTTTGAGCGACCGTGGGACATCACTCGAGAAGGTCCTTGGTGCGAGCGTGGTTAGACGCACGGGCCTAGAAGCACAGTTTACAGAAAGGGCATTCCAGTTGCGCGTGCGAACGGCGAGAGTAGAGTATGTTCAAAAGGTCAATCTCTGAGCCAGGCGATTTCCTGTGATTCTGTAAGGTCGTAAGAACTAAACCTTCTGGAGCCTTTCGATAGATTGTTTGCCCAGGTGCTAGCCGATGTTCCGGTTGACCGGGGCAGAGGTGGGGTTAGAATTTCTTCCTAGTCTAAGGAGGTATTTGATTATGCGTATTTGGCGTCTGTTGTTCCTCTTACTGCCGGGCGTTGTGCTGGCTGGAACCGGAACCATCAGCCAGACTTTTGAGTATGCGCCCGGTGATTTCGTGTTTGACAAGGCGAATGGCTATGATGTTGTAGCCCTGCCTGGCCAATACTGGACTTCTGAGCCGGGTAAGCCTTTGCTGCCTCTGGCAGTGTACAATGTTGTAATCCCGGCTGATGCCGAGGTTGTCGGAGTCAAAGTCACCGACATTGCGACGACCGTGCTTGCGGGTGAGTTTGAGATTCATCCGGCACAGCGGCCGCATGCGTTCTCGCTGCCTGGACCGGAGTTCGTCGAGCCGGATGATAGGCCCTATTCGTCTGACAAGACCTATCCAGCCGAACCGGCAAGCTTCACGCGCTCTGGGTGTCTGGGCGGGTATCGGATTGCCGGAATTCAGGTTGCGCCGCTTCAATACCTGCCGGAAAAGAAGGAATTGCGGCTTGTGACAAGGGTTACAGTCGAGTTGCAATATGAGCGCAGACGGCATACGGTTCTTGAGCTCGATAAGTCTCAAATAGATTTAATGGGGAATGTTGCCAGGAATCTGGTTGTCAATTCTGATGAGGTCAAACGCTTTGCACCGCGCACCCGCATAACCGATGACTGGCTATGCGATATGATGGTGATTACCAGCAGCGGGCTGGCCGGTGGCTTCGTGCCGTTCGCTGGTTGGAAGACCCGCAACGGCATCAAGACCGTGATCGTGACGACCGATTCCATTTATGCCGCTTATCCTGGCCGCGACAACCAGGAGAAAATCCGCAACTGCGTCATCGACTACTGGCAGAACCACGGGCTCAAGTGGCTGCTGGTGGGCGGAGACGAGCCGGTGGTGCCGGTGCGGCTCGGGCGCATCATCTGCGAAGGCTCGACCGGCAACATCGCAACCGACCTGTACTACGCGGACCTGCAGGGCTCGTGGGATTCGAACCACAACAACCTGTTCGGCGAGATGGGTGATTCGATGGACCTGTTCTATGACATCTTCGTGGGCCGGGCACCGGTCGACAATGCTTCCGACATCGCCAACTTCATTTCCAAGTGCACCACCTACGTCAATGACCCGGACCCCGCGTACCTCAAGTCGCTGCTGTTCGGCTCGACGATGCTGTTCAACCCGTTCCACGGCCGGGTAATCAACCGGATAATCGGCGAGTTGTTCCCGGGCTGGCGCCAGGTGCATCTTGAGGACCCGCCGTCAGGCGCTTTCCGGGATTCGATGAGTGCGGGATGCCAGCTCGGGCATGTGGCCGCGCACGGGTCGCAGTCGAGCTTCAGCGTGATGACCAGTTCGCAGGTCCCCGGACTCTCCAACGGATACCGGAAGCTCAATTTCCTGAACTCGATTGCCTGCAACTCGGGCTGGTTCGACGGGTACGACTGCATCGCCGAAGAGCTGTTCAACTGCAGCAGCGGCGGGTGCGTGGCGAACATGTTCAACTCCCGGTACGGCTACGGGTACCCGCCCGGGTTCGGGCCGTCGGAGATGCTCGACCTCGAGTTCTACCGGTTCCTGGTCAACGGCGACGAGTACCGGTTCGGGACCCTGGCCGCGATGTGCAAGGACCACTTCCAGAGCCTGGCCATGGGGCAGGAGGTGTGGCGGTGGTGTGTGTACGAACTGAACCTGTTCGGTGACCCGTCGCTGCCGATCTGGACCGAGGAGCCGGCGACCGTCACGGTTCAGAAGCCGGCGTCCGCGAAGGTCGGGACCCAGGTGGTCCGCGTGACGGTGCTGGACGGCTCGACCCCGGTTCCGGACGCGCGGGTGTGCCTGATGAAAGGCAGCGAAACCTACGCGCGGGGCTGGACCAATTCGCTCGGTTGGGTGGACCTGGTCACAAGCCCGACTTCGACCGGCAACCTCGACCTGACCGTGAACGCGCCCAACTTCTACCCGTACGCGGGCCAGGTCCCGGTGACAGGCACGACCAATGAACCGGTCCTGGTGTTCGCCGGGCTGCGTATCGACGATTCGGATTCCAACGGCCGGCTCGACCCGGGCGATACCGCGGACTTTTACCTGTCCCTGTGCAACGAGGGCGCGACCGACGCGACCGGGGTGAACGCGACCCTGCGCACCACCTGTCCTTACCTGACCCTTGACGACTCCACGGCCGGGTTCGGCACCATCGGGGCCGGGGCAACGGTTGAGGGTCAGCCGTTCACGGTCAGCGCAGACCCGGGCACGCCGGGCGGCACGATTGCGGAACTGCTGGCGGCCTGCGTTTCGCCGCAGGGTTCGTGGGAGCCGTTCTTTGTGACCGTGGTCGGCGAAGAGCCGGCGCCGCGGGCCCTGTGGCTGGACCACGACACCGGGGAAGTGATACTGAGCGTGACGTCGCTCGGTTCCATCGGCACGCTCGGGCCGTACCGCGAAGGCTCGGGCATGAAGTACCCGCGCGACGCCGGGTACGGCTCGCTCTACTTCACCAGTTTTGCGTGCGGCAACGGGCCGGGCTACGTGGTCGACCGGTGGTACGGGCATCCGTCTTCGACCTGGGACACGGACTGGCGCATCGTTGACAGCCTGCACCCGGTCCTGCCGCCGGTGGCGATGCACGAGGAGTACGAAGCCCGGATCGACGACGGCAACCACCCGACGCCGAAGGGACTGACGGTAAGCCAGTGGTCGGGTGCGGTGTCGGACCCGGGGTACCGGGATTTCGTCATCATCCAGTACACGCTCGTCAACGACGGCGCGAATCCAATCAACGACCTGCACGTCGGCATCTTCTCCGACTTCGACGTGGATAATACCAAGAGCAACCGGTCGTTCACGGACATGGGCCGGCGGTTCGCGTGGATGGCCAGGTCCTCCGGCTATACCTCAAGCGTCGGCATCAAGCTGCTCAGCCCGACCGTGGCCGCGAACGTGTCGGCAATCCGCAACTCGCAGTACGTGGACCCGTCCGGGATGATGACCGAGGCGGTGAAGGACAGCTTCCTGCGCGGCGCAATCCGGGTCCACAACCCGACCCCGACGACCAACTGGTCGTGCGTGGTGTCGGCCGGGCCGTTCAACCTCGTACCGGGTGGAAGGACCAGGGTTGCGTTCGCGTTCGTCGGCGGCGAGTCGCCGACCGAGATGACGGTGCATGCGGACTCGGCCCAGGCCTGGTACGACAACTTCATGCCCAACGGCCTAACCTGGCTCAAGCACACAATCGACGATGCGCCGCCGGGCGGGAACGGCGACCGGGTCATCAATCCTGGTGAAAGCATCAACCTGCCGCTCTGGGTTGTGAACCGGTCGGACGGCGCGGCGCGCGGGGTGTGGGGTGTGCTGCGCAAGACTTCCGGGGACACGCTGGTGACGGTCACCGATTCGGTGAAGCACTTTGGCACGGTGGAGGCGGGTGATTCGGCATACACCGGTCCGGATGGGTTCAAGTTCCGGGTGTCCGAGGCGTGCACCAACCGTTACCAGTTGCCGCTGGTCTTGGTGTGCACGGACACGCTCGACTCGGTGTTCGTCTCGACGCCGCCGCTTGTGGTGGGTGCGCCCCAACTCGTGCCGAGCGGGGTCATGTGCTGGGACCCGCGACCCGGCGGGAACAACAACGGCAAGCTTGACCCGGGCGAGCAGGCTGAGTTGGCACTCGGGCTTCGGAACTCGGGTCTGGGCAATGCCGAGAACGTCACCGCCCGGCTGCGCTCAGGCGATGCCCGGCTTTCGGTCCTGGATTCACTGGGTACTTACGGTATGGTGCCGGCTGAGTCGACCGTTTTCAATACCGGTGACCGGTTCCGGGTTCGGGCCGATGGCTCGATACCAAGGGAGACCCAGATTCCCTGTACGCTCCTGGTCACCGGCACCGAGTATCAGATCAGGCGGACCGTGCTGCTCAGTGTCGGAATGCTGGTGAACACTGACCCGGTGCCGGACGGACCGCGCACGCCCGTACGCTACTATGCGTACGACGACGTTGATACCTTCTACGTCGCACACCCGGAGTTCGAGTGGCATGAAATCAACGGCGTGGGCACGAGAATTACCTATCCACAGAACGACGCGGTGGTTGTGGTCAACCTGCCTTCGGGTTTCGGGCCGCTGCGGTATTACGGCCAGGAATACAGCCAGGTTTCGGTCAGCGCGGACGGCTGGATTGCGCCGGGCAACTACACCCAGACCAACTACTCCAACAAGCCGCTGCCGAGTTCGCAAGCTCCGCCCGGAGTCATCTGTCCGAACTGGGACGATTTATACCCGAGTTACCAGGGCTCAGGACATGTCTATTATTACCACGATGCGGCTCATCACCGGTTCATTATCGAATACGACAGCGTGTGCTACTACTCGCCGCGCGATGTGCGTGACAAGTTCCAGGTATTCATCTATGACACCACCTGCCACAGCCCGACCGGTGACAACCATATCGTGGTTCAGTATCTGACCGCGAACCGGTACAGCTCAAGCACTGTCGGGCTGCAGGACCCGAGCAGGACCGTAGCGATTCAGTGCCTGTTTGACGGCTCTTATCACCGGGCCGCTTCGCAGATTATCGCGGGCCGGGCGGTTCGGTTCACGACTGATTCGATGATTACCGGGGTCAGCGAAATGCAGCCGTCAGGAATCATGCGGCCTGGACTTTATGCCGCGCCAAATCCGGTGCGCCGGACAAGCCTGGTCAGGCTCAGCCTGCCCCTTGGCGGCAGGGTGAAGCTGACGGTTCACGACATCACGGGTCGGAAAGTGCGCACCCTGGCCCACGGCGAGCTTGCCCGTGGGACGCATACCTTCTACTGGAACCGAAAGGATGAAACCGGACGCATGGTTGGGGCTGGAGTCTACTTGTACCGTGTCGAAACCGAAGTCGGCAACCTGACCCGCAAAGCGGTCGTGGTGCGCTAGGAACGAGCAAGAGACTGTGGGGTAGGGAAAGTTCCTGCCCTGTGGTTCTCTGGCTATTGCTGCCGAAGGCGGTGGGTTTGGTTTGGAG
>JAUWNN010000203.1 GCA_030612625.1 Caldifarciminota bacterium | reverse complement strand
GGACCGGTGTGAGCTTCAGGGCCCTGGGGGCTGGCTCTGGCTGGCAGGGGCATATCAGGACGGCCGGGTCCAGGTGAAGGGCGTGATGGACAGTCTTGACCTGGGGCTGGTTGCACGGTTCGCGGGCATGGAAGCGGAAGGCCGGTTGAGCGGTGTGTTCAGCGGGCGCGGAACGGTTGACAGCTTCAAGCTGGCCGGTGGTATCAGGGCCGCAGGTGCAAAGGCAGAGGGCGTTGAGTTTGAAAGGGGACTTGCCGAGTTTGACCTGACTATTGCCAGGCAGTTGTCCGGCCGGCTGGTCATCGGCGCTGAGATGGTGAAAGTCGGCGGTCTTGAACTGAATGCGGCCCAACTGGTGTTTGCCGGTTCTGAGTTCGACCTGCGCATAGACCGTGCCAAGGACCGGTTGCTGGCCCTGGGTGATATCCGGCTCAGGCGGGATGGCGTGGAATGTGATGTCAACACTCTTCAGTTTGCGAGCCAGGCTGAGACCCTGTTACTTGCAGAGCGGTTCAGCGTGGTATGGAGCAAAGATTCGGTCAGGGTCAGGCGAGCACGGTTCGAAGTGGCGGACGGAATGGTTGAAATCGAACTCAGCCAGACCGGCAAGGCCCAGCCACGGGTTGATATACGCGGGAACAGGTTGAACCTGCGTAAGCTGCAGAAGCTGTTCAGCATCCCTACCGAGATGTGGGGCACGATTGACTTCGCTCTGCAGGGCCAGGACACTTTTGCACTGACCCTGGCTGGAAAGGACGTGGAGATACCGGGTATGGAGATGGTCCTGAAGGCGCTGGACCTTGAACTTGCGCTGACCAGGTCTGAGGCCAGGGTCGAGCATTTCTGGTTTGTTCATGCTATTGACACTACCGTGATTAAGGGTACGGTGGCTTATGACCTTCCGGCCGCCTTCGGCGGGAAAACGGGAAAGGGGATTGCTCTTGCTTCCGCGCGTCGGCGGACGACTCCCGGGTTTGTCCTGAATGACGTGAACCTTGAGTTGGATGTGGCTGACCCTGGAGTCTGGGTGCTTGGTTTCCTTAAGCCGACTCTGGAACTGGAGGAAGGGCTGGTCTATGCAAAGCTGGTTTTGCAAGGTGACTTGTCAGAGCCGAATCTTGACGGCCGAGTCCGGGTCGTCAGGGGAAAGCTTTTCATACCGGCGATGAACACCACGGTCGAGCGGGTCAACGCCGAGCTTACGGCCAAGGGGAACAGGATTGTGCTCGAGAAGCTGAGCGGCGGAGCAGGAAAAGGGATTGTCACTGCGACCGGATTCATAGACTTTGGCAAGGATTGGCAAGTGGATTCGCTCAGGTACCGGATAAAACCTGACGGTGCGGCAATCAGCCCGATGCCTGAAGTATATGCGGTCGTGGGCGGAGAAGTCTCCCTTGGCTGGGCCCCGGCCCGGCCGCTTTCGATTGACGGGTCAATTGACGTGGAAGAAGCCCTGCTTGGATTCGGGTTCGGCCGGTCTGCTGTTGGGACCGGTGGGGAGTCTGACTCGATTGTCTATGACATCAGGGTCAAGGGAGAGAGGGGCATCTGGTTGCGTAACCAGATGGTGGACATCGAGCTTTCGGGCGACCTGTCCTTGCGGCGGACCATGAGCGGGGAGGTGTATTCCGGACACCTGGCTTCAAGACAGGGGAATGTCTACTACCTTGACCACACGCTCAGGGTGAGCCGGGGCGTGATTTCATTTGACAATATCAGCCGGCTCAACCCGAGCCTGGACATCGTGGCCGAGCTTCCGGTCCGGTCAAGGGCCGGGAATGGAACGGCCCCTGACAAGATTATCCTCGCCCTGCGTGGAACCCTGGAGAAACCGGAGTTTGAGTTCGGGTCTGAGCCGCCGGGCTGGGATGAGAACGAAATCATCACCTATCTGAACCTGAACGTTACGACCGAAGAACTGTCGGCGTTAGAGAACCGGGAAATGGTCACGAAATACCTTTCCGAGAGGTTCCTCGGGTATTTGCAGACTCGGGGCACGAAATGGGCCAGGAAGTTCATCGGTCTGGACGAGTTGAGGTTCGAGAGCGAGTTCGCGGGCAGTGAAGGAAACAAGGTGACTGTTGGCAAGTATGTGGGCCCGGACCTTTATGTCACTTATACCCAGAACTTCACCGGTGAGATGCAGCCGGCGTTCCGGGTCGAATACTACCTCAACCGCAAGAACGAGATTGTCGGAGAACGGTCTGAGGGCGGCCGGTATTCGGTGCGGTACCGGTTCAAGCTGAGATACTGAAGACGAATTACGAATTACGAGTGACGAATGATGAGTGACGAATTGCGAGTGTTGAATGACAGAGATACGGAATAGCGAATTGCGAGTGACGAGTGACGGACAACGGAAGATTGCCGCGTTCCCTTCGGTCACTCGCAATGACATGACTGGAGAGACCCTTCGACAAGCTCAGGGCGACACGGAGTGTCATTTTGCCTTTTGCACTTTGCCCTTTGACTTCTGCTTATCTGTGTCCATCTGTGTTCATCTGTGGTTAGGTTTCCTCTTGGCGAGCTTGGCGTTCTTGGCGGTTAGTCGAATTGCGAATGACGGATGATGAGTGACGAACGGGGTTCCCGTGCCTACTGCGATGTTGCGATTCCCCATACCCGGCTGGATGAGCTGACTTACTGGTTTGACCCGGATTCCCTTGGCAAGCTGGCACCGGGTGATTGTGTTCGGGTTCCGCTCCGGGGGAAACCGGTCAAAGGCCTGGTCATGTGCTTGCGAGACAAGAGTCCGGTGCGCAGGCCTCTGCCAGTGGAAAAGGTTGTCGAGCGTGAACTTGTCGGGCCTGAGCTGATGAAGCTTATCCTCTGGGTCAGGGGGTATTACTGGGCCCGGCTTGGCGAGGTTCTGAGTCTTGCACTGCCCCGTGGCATCTGCGGGTACAAGCCGCGAAAGACCGATAGCGAAGCAAGGGGTGAAGTCCTTGCACTGCGCACGGTGTCACCCTCAGCGGTTAGCGCAGGCGTCGTATTCGACCGGTTCAAGGTGTACTTCTCAGGCCGGGGACAGGACCGGCTTGAGCTGGCGACGAGCTTCATCCGGTCAGCCAGGAAGCATGGCCCGGTTCTGGTGCTGCTGCCCGAAGTCGAGCTTAAAGACTGGTTGCCGGGCCTTTGCGGCGTGTTTGGTCCGGACATTGCCGAGTACCATGCAGGTTTGCGGGAAAGCCAGCGGAAGCAGGTCTGGCGCAGGATTCGGGCTGGTAAGCACGGGGTGGTTGTCGGTGTCAGGTCAGTGGTGTTTGCGCCGGTGGAAAAGCTCGGCGGTGTGGTTGTGCTCGACGGGCATGACAAAGTCTATAAGGAAGAACGTCGTCCCAGGTTTCATGCCCGGGACACGGCGATTGCCCGGGCCGGGATGGCCGGTTGTCCGGTGCTTTTGTGTGACCGGACTCCTTCAGCCGAGACCTGGCTGAACCTGAAAACCGGGACATATTCGTGTCTTGAGAAACCCGGGGCAGGTTCCGGCCGGAGTGGTGCGTTCGTGGTTGACATGCGCAGGCACCGGGACGAGCTTTTCTCGGCCCGGCTCGTGCGCGAGTTGAGGCAAGTTCAGGACAGAGGCACTGCCATACTGTATGTGAACCGGCGTGGGGTGAGCCGGCATGTGGTATGCCAGGAGTGTGGCAAGGTATTGGAATGTCCGGAGTGCGGGATTCCGCTGCTGTTAACCGTGGACAAAACGGTGTCATGCCGGTACTGCGGTCAGATTCGTGCGGCTCCGGAGGCATGTCCTGAATGCCGGGGAACCAGGTTTCGGTTCCGGGCGCCGGGCGTGGACATGGTGGCAAGGGAAGTGAACCACCGTTTCCCCGGAATGCAGGTGTTGAGAATAACCGGTGACTCGGTCGCGCAGTCAGCGACCGGGAACGGCAAGGCAATTGTCGGGACAAGAGCGCTGTTTTCGCAGCGGTGGCCTGATGACACGCGGCTCGTGGCTGCGGTGTGCTTTGACTATGACCTGATTCTGCCTGACTTTCGTTCCAGGGAACGGGCTTTCCAGAGACTGTTTGAAATGGAGCGCCGGGCGCGGATGCTCGGGGCCCGGCTTGTTGTTCAGACTTGGAGGCCGGATGACCCGGCGGTAAGAAGCGGGGTCAGCCAGGACCCGGCCGGGTTCCTGGACCAGGAACTGGAACTGCGGCAGGAGCTTGAGTTTCCGCCTTTCAAGCGGCTGGTATTGATTGAGTTCCATGGCACCAGCGAAGCGAAAGTGCGCCGCCATGCCGGATGGGTCGGCCTTTTGGTCAACCGGGTGCCGGGGGTTGAAGCTATCGGCCCGGTTGCCGTGAGGGGGAAAACCGGAATCGTCTGGCGGCTTCTGGTCAAGACTGCACGGAACCGGCAGTTGGACCAGGTGCTCGACCGGACAAAGCTCGAAGCCCGGGGTATCCGGACCAGAATAGATGTTGACCCGCTGGAGATTGTTTAGCGGGTTAGCCGCCTGATATTGTCCTTCAGGATTCGGGCCGACCTTGTGTCCGCAGTAGTGTCAATGAGCCGGGCGGTTGCAATATAGTATTCAAGGGCTCGGCTAGTGTCCTGGAGGGCTTCGCGGGCCGCACCCAGATTGTTGAGCAGGGCCGGCAGGAGCGGATTGAACGGGTCTGAAGTCAGGTGCCGGGCCGTCACGTAGTAGGCTTCGGCACTGTCGGCAAAGCCCCGTCTCTGGAAAAGATAGCCCGCATAGAACGCCATCCGGGACCGAAACTCTGGAGCATCGGGCCCGGCCCAGTCCAGAGCCCGGCGGAATTCGTTCAGGGCCCGGTCCGGGCTTGAGGACTGGTGATAGCAGAACCCGAGACAGGCATGGAGCGCACTGAGCGCATCGGTCCTGTCCGACGGAGTTTCCTTGAGCAGCTTGCGCAGCAGTTTGATGGCTTCAGGCCAGTCCCGTTCTCCTATTATGGAATCCACTCGACCCGACTGGGAACGGACCTTCTCAGGCAGGAAAGCGGACCCGGCGGTGTCCTGCTCGATGTCGCCCAGCATCCGGGTGATTGCGGTGAGGTCAGGATTGGCCGTTGCCAGAATCGGAGTCGGTGGAACCTCCACGACAGAACTGGACAAAGTTCGGGCCAGCATGAACAAAACGCCGAGGGCGACCACGATGACTACGACCCAGAGCCAGATGCCCTGGACCTGGGTCTTTCCGCCTGTCCGCCGGCCTTTCTTCTTTGCCATCAATGCATCTTATTCAGACACAGCGGTTTGTCAAATCCCGAGGTCTCTCGTAATTCCGAGCCCTTCGTTTCTGTCATTCTGAGGCGAAGCCGAAGAACAACCGCCAAGGCCGCCAAGAACGCCAAGAAGAAGACTAAACACCAAGGCACGAAGGACACAAAGAGAAGAAGTCAGAAGTCAGATTGCAGAATGCAGAGTGCAAACCGCAGAATCTAAACACAAAGGCACGAAGAGCACAAAGGTCTGGTTTTGGAGTGCGGCAGCGTGCTGCCGCTTTTCCTGCCGGAAGCACGCTTCCGGCTCTGAAAGCGGTGGCATGCCACCGCAGTCCAAAGTCGGGTGCGGACAGCGGAAGGCGGTCAGCGGAAAGCGGATTGGAACCGCCAAGGCC